>JBDROB010000020.1:0-13623 GCA_043810355.1 Candidatus Woesearchaeota archaeon | reverse complement strand
CACGGCAAGATATGAAGTGCAGGTACAAGAATCATCAAAGCAAAGTCATCTTTGTCCATTCCATAAGCTTGGCACAACAAATCAGGACTTACATGAGATACAAAATAATAAGGATTATTAGTTTAATTTCGCACCAACCCCGGTTATCAGAATATAGGTTTATGAATAACAGTAAAAGCCCCCAGTGAGACTTGCATCAGATTTTATTAGTCTGGATTTGCACTCACGATCTCAGGTTTACGAAACCTGTGCTCAAGCCGGAATAACATTTCCTTTAGCTGACTAAGCTATGGGGGCAAAAAACAATGAAAAAGAAATCACGTGATTTTAATTAAGATTTCCTTTTTTGTAGGAAACTTTTTCTGGCATTTCTGGCAGATGTAATGCTTTTTGCCTTTACTGTCTTTTACTACAGTGCCAACTAGCTTTTTCAGGAATGTTTCAGTAATTTTTTCTTTACATGCTTCGCATTTGGGCATAAGTATGATGAATAATGTTTGTTTTATAAAATTTGTGATAAAATGAGATTTTATTAATAAGAATGAATAATTGTTATTTAGATATAAATCAATAAATAGTGTCTAATATCTCATGATTATTTTATTCAAATAAACTTCCAACTCATAATGGATGATTATTTGATACAATTTATTATCTTATCCCAAAGACTCTGTCACTAAGGATTCGATTTTCATCATTCTCGCAATCATTATGATTAACTATAATAAAACTATTATAAAATGATTTATCCAAAACAGGTTGAGATATTGAGATTCTTCCAGGTACAGGAAGAGAGTAAGGTCCATCAAAAGTTCCATCACCATTATTTAAGAAATAATAAGAAACATGATTAGGATTATATGTACTAAAACAATCATCCTCAATTCCAAAAACAATATCCTCAAATTCATCTCCGTCTAAATCACCAACAGCAACATCATAAAATTCATAAGAATAAGTGCCATAATCATAAGTCAATTCCATCTCGTCACTCATTTCTTGAGAAATGCAATTCTCATCTGTATTTAGCAGACATGACACATCAAGATCATAAACTTTAGGTGGATAATGTTGACCTACCATGACAATGCTATTTTGATCAAACCAATCAGAACCAATACCATATTGTGGCAGGTCCAATCCAGCTCTTTCAGTGATATCCTCCATTTCAATATTTCCATCAGAATAGGAAGTTATAAGATAAAGTTTTGAACGCTTATCATAAGTGTTTATACCATACACTGAAAGAAACATGAACTGCTGATTATCATTTAGCATAGGAGAAAAAGAAATGGCTCTCACACGGCGCGTGCCAATCTCTGGAAAATAGCCTGTTTCAGGTTCAACTTCAACAAAATCTCCAGAACCCTCTTGTTTATATAGTGAAAACCTTGTTGTCTGCCATTGTATACGATATTTTGTATGGTCAACAAGTTCATATTGTGGAGCTATTGGAATTGCATCACCAAAAAAAGCTCCTCTCGCATCATTTTTTGCAAGTCTTGTTTGTGTCAATGCTGAGTCTGAATAACTTATTCTATCTATTGAACTCCAATAATTACCAACATGAATAATATCCAATCCATCATCAATCCTAGTGCAATCAACACGTGCATAACTGATACTGCCCACACCTTGATTATCAACAGGCAATTCAATATCAGTTACATGTTCATATACCCCAGAATATGAGTTAATATGCCCAATTTCAATGTAATTATCCCTAGTCTCAGATGACTTTTTAACTATAACAAGTTCGTCACCTTCATAATCAGGAAGAATATCACAAAAAATACCCTGATCCTGATTATATACAATTGGAATTCCTAAAGGCACAACTCTAGGCCCAACCCCCAATATATCATTTACAACTTTTTGTATATCCATTGAATCAACACTCCCATCACTATTAACATCTAGGCACATATTATCCTTGTACTCTTCAAACCCAAGAGCACCATTAATAACCAACTGGGCATCAATCGCATTTAAAATATTATCACCATTAATATCATTAGGATAATTTTGGTTACAGCCGTCTGCAATATCTTGTATAAAAACACTATCTCTGGTTGTTTTATATTCATACTCTTTATTTCCAGTTTCAAATGTTCCTGAAGTTCCACCTTCAGTGTCAGTAAGAGTTTTGGCAGGAAATTCTGCAAAATCAGGTTTTCTGATTAAAAAAAGAAACCTTATTTCATTTGCAGTTAACATTCTATTATAAATAAAGATATCATCAATCTTACCTTTAAACTTAAGCTCATTAGGTCCTAAAGTATCTCCAATTCTTACAAGATTTGTTAGACCATCATTTGCGCTTATACCCTCTGACCAATCATTTATAACACTTCCATCAACATAAAGTTTTGGGTCACTTCTACGAGATCCAGAATGCATGACCACTATATGATGCCAATCACCATCTGAGATATCTGGAACTGGACTTTTTGTCATCATAAATTCAGAACCATAAAGCACCCCTAACCTGCCATCTTTTATAATGAAAACCCCTCTTCTTTTTCCAGTTGGATTGCTAAATTCAACAATTCCTCCAGCATTGTCAAGAGCGTCAACTATTTTTATCCAAACACTTATTGAAAACTTAGCTCCTGTATAGTTATTAGTGTAGTCAATAGGATCTTTATTACCATCGAAAAGGATAAGGTTATCATGACGAAAGAATAATTCACTGGAAGTTTGAGTTGCCTGCCCCACCAAATTTACTTGGTCAATCATATTCTGTTCAGAGAAATAAAATAAATATGAAAGACCTGACATTAATACAAACACTATTATCACAAAGAATACATAATTAACAGATTCCCCTTTATACATATAAGAATTATTCAAACATATAAGTATATAAAATTAACGAAAAAAGAATTAAATTGATAAAAATAAAAAAATTAGCTAAAATTCACTTCAGGAACAGTCTCAGCGCCTGCTTCTGCCTCAAAATATATTCTTTTCTCAAATCCAAACATTGATGCAAATATGTTTGATGGGAAAGTCCTTGTCTTCTTGTTAAATGCAGTTACTGCATCATTGTATCTTTTCCTTTCAACTGATATCTTGTTCTCTGTATTTGCCAGTTCATCCTGTAAGGCCAGATAATTCTGAGTTGCCTTCAGCTGCGGATAGTTCTCAAATGTGACCAATAACCTTGCTAATGACCCTTCAAGCTCATTTGCTGCCTGCACTTTTGAGTTCAATGTACCTGCATTCAGCCATTTTGTCCTTGCCTCTGTAACCTCTAAGAATGTGTCTTTTTCAAAGTTTGCAGCTCCTTTTACAGTTTCTACAAGATTAGGTATCAGATCTGCCCTTCTCTGATAGACTGTCTCGACCTGAGCCCATTTGTTGTTCACATCCTCATCAAGCTTCACTAATCCATTATAGATTCCTATAAATGAAAACATGATTATCAAGATGACTGCTGCAATGACTCCAATTGTTATCCATAATTTTTTATTTTTATTTTTTGCCATTTTTTCCTCCTTTTGTTTTTTCATAGAGCAGATTTACCTCATCCCTGTCCAGCCACATCCCTCCGCAACTCTCACAGACATCAAGTATTGCTCCTGTTGGATGCTTTAGTTTTTTCATATTTATTTTCTTGAATAATGATGAACATCTGGGACAGTTCATCTTTTTATTCTGATCAATATCTACCATATTAACACCTCCTAAAAATGACCTGAAAAGCCTCCTCCACCAAAGCCTCCTCCCATGCCACCAAAGCCTCCGAAACTGCCTCCGCCAAACCCGCCTTTTCCATGGCCTGGCCCAAACATTCCCCACATGGCTCCAAAATAGATTGCATCATTCAGGCTTCCTTTATGTCTTATTCCTTTTCTTGATTGATGTTTGAATGAACTGATTATTATCGAGATGATTATTATAAAAAAGATTATTGAAAAAATTATCAGACCTGTTGGACCCTGATTTACATTGTTGTTCATCAGTCTTTGCACATCCTCATCAGAGGAATTCATAAGGATTCTCTCAACAACATCAACCCCATTGATGATCCCTCCAGAAAAATCTCCCTCTTTAAAATTAGGAACCATCACTTCTCTTGAGACTCTTCCTAAAAGAGGTGTATTGAGCACATCTTCAACACCATAGCCCACTTCCCACCTATAAGCCATGTCTTCAACAGCTAAGTAAAATAGTATTCCATTGTCAGCTCCTTTTTTTCCGACTTTGTTTTCTTCAGCCAGGTTAAGAGACCTTTCTTCCAGACTGCTATCAGAAGGAATCTTGTTCTCTGTAAAGACAACTAGCTGGACATCATTTGTTTTTGCCTGCAATTCCATTAATTTTGTTTCAAGAGATGATTTTTCCTCTACCGAGAATACCCCTGCATTGTCCACAACATAATTTCTTATTGTTTCAGCACTAATAGATATAGAAAACAGTACAAAAATAACACATACAATAAATAAACCCCCTTTCTTCATAGTAAAATAATCAATTATCTATATATAATAACTTTTCTATTAATAAGAAGATCCTCACCTTCTTGACCTGGAAGATGCTTCGCATTTGATACAAAATCTTTAAAGAATCAGCATAGCTTCTTCAGACCTAATAATCTTAATCTCTTCATATTCTCCAATCTTCAATAAATGCTTATCATAGGTAATTATATATTTCGATTCACTATCTATGGCACATTCAATTACTTTGTCATCATCTGGATCCTCTTTTACAACATTAACTTTGTTTTCTGTGATAATTATTTTGGCAAATTGCATAACTTTGCTAATGATATTTTCCACTTCCCCATTGTTATATTGAAAATCTCTCTTTAGCACATCAGCAAACTCTTCAAGAATATCTTTTGTAGTAAATATCTCAATATTCTTTCTTATCAGTTTTTGCAATAACTTATGAGCAACACTATAATCCCACTGAGTAGATGAAATAAGAAAATTTGTATCTACAGTAAGCTTCATTTTGCTTTTCTTGATTTATGAACTAAATCAGAGACATCACTTTCTTTAATTCCAAGTTTTTTAGCTCTTTTTGCTCCTTCTTCAGCTATTATGCTTAGTTCACTTATTAGTTCTTCTTTTGAAGGAGTTGTTATTTTTTTCAAAACAACAGAATCTTCGCTTCCAATAACAGCAAAAACAGTTCCTTCATCAGCATGCATATCTTTCCTTATACCCTTAGGTATAACTATCTGCCCTTTTGATGACATTTTTATTGTTTCGACAACCATTTTAGTACCTCCACATATCTTACTTTCTTACAGTAAGCATATCTTATATAAAAATCTTTTGGTTATCAAAAAAATCCGACCACCACCAGTGAAACATGCAAAAAAATCCATGATTTTTTGCACACCAGAAATTTGCATTGCAAATTTCTCAGTGCACTGGCGGAAAATGAGATTATAAAAGTGACCCCCTAATTTCTTTAACTAAGAAAAACTTATCCTAGACAATAAAATTGCCATTAATATGATCATAGAGACTCTTCAAGCTTAAAAGAGAACTCCCTTAAAAATATCGCCTGCCTATCATCTATTTAATATTCTACTCTACAAACACAAGTTTCCAGAACTTCGTAACTAGAAACAAATACAATAAAACTTAGCCCAATATCAAACTAAATCAATTTTGCCAGAAATTTTATATACTTAACCTGATTCATTAATCATATGAAGGTTCATCACATCGCAATATCAGTAAAAGATTCAATAAAATCTGCTGAATTTTACAAAAATAATTTTGGATTTAAAGAAATCAATAGATTCACAAAACCTGGATGGGATGGTAATGCCATTATCCTTAAATTGAATGATTTGCAATTTGAAATTTTTCATTTCCAAAGCCAAATTGAGAGAAAAGATGATTTAGCAGACCTTAAAGTAATTGGATTAAAACATATTGGGATTCAAGTAGAAAGTGTTAAGCAAAAATATGAAGAACTTAAAAATAAAGGTATTGATATTGATGAACCTATTAAAGGCACTACATGTGCCTGGTTTTGTTTCTTACGTGATCCTGATGGGATACCTATTGAGCTTTATGAACCTATGTAATTTCTGGCAAAATCAACTCTGCACACCCATATAACAAAACCTTACCATAAATTTAAAAAACATCAAATACTTTTTCTTATTTATGACAAGAATAGCAGTCATTGAAAAGGAAAAATGCAATCCAATTGAATGTGGCAATTATCTTTGCATTAGATTATGCCCTGTCAACAGGACTGGTGATGAATGTATTATAGTAGGTGATGATAAAAAAGCATTAATCATTGAAGAACTATGCACTGGATGTGGAATCTGCCCTAAGCGTTGCCCTTTTGAAGCAATCCATATAATTAACCTGCCAGAAGAGCTTAAGACAGACCCTATCCATAGGTTTGATAAGAATGGTTTTGCATTATACTCTTTGCCAACTCCAATATTTGGAAAAGTAGTTGGTGTTCTTGGTGTCAATGGGATTGGCAAATCTACTGCTATCAAAATCCTGGCAGGAGTCTTAAAGCCTAATCTAGGCAAAGACAAATCTGCATCTTATGACGAGCTTTTAGATCGCTTTAAGGGAACTGAATCCCAAAACTTTTTTGAGCAGATGAAAAAAGGAAATATAAAAGTCTCATATAAACCACAGCAGGTAGAGTTGATCCCAAAATCATCTAATGGAAAAGTAAGGGATCTTTTGAAAAAAGTTGATGAAAAAAACCAGCTTGATAAGGTTGTTAAAGATTTGGAAATAACAAATATTCTTGATCATGACATCAAAAAGATATCTGGCGGAGAACTGCAGAGAGTAGCTATTGCAGCAACTGTCCTGAAGCAGGCTAGTCTTTATATTTTTGATGAACTCACTTCATATCTTGACATCAAGCAAAGATTAAAAATATCAAAGTTTATCCGGTCTTTAGTCAATGAAAAGACTTCTGTTCTGGTCATTGAACATGACTTGATTGCTTTTGATTATATGATTGATCTTGTCCATATCATGTATGGCAAGAAAGCAGCTTATGGTGTTGTTTCCCATCCAAAAGAGAGCAAGGCTGGAATCAATGCTTATCTTGAAGGTTTTCTCAAGGATGAGAACATAAGGTTTAGGGATTACAAGATCAGATTTCAGACATCTGAACAGCAGAAGCCTAAAGAAAGGCCTCCTTTAATCACTTGGAATAAAGTTAAGAAAGACCTTGAAACATTCAGGTTAGAGACAGAATCGGGTGATATCAGGAAGGATGAAGTTGTTGGTGTCATTGGTGAAAATGGTATTGGTAAGACTACTTTTGTCAAGATTCTGGCTGATGAGATCAAGAAAGATAGTGGTGAAATTGACACAAAAGTAAAAGTCTCTTACAAGCCCCAATATATTGATTCTGATTCAGAGGAATTGGTTATAAACCTTCTTCAAGACGTGATCAAAAAACATACTAATGACCTGATCAATCCATTAGGAATTAAAGGATTGATTTTAAGGAAGATCTGCAACCTAAGTGGCGGAGAATTGCAGAGAGTTGCAATTGCAAAAGCTCTTGGTGAGAATTGTGATCTTTTTCTATTGGATGAGCCCTCAGCTTACCTTGATGTTGAGCAGAGGCTTATTGTCAGCAAGATAATCAAGAATTTTATTCAGATAAAGGCAAAATCAGCTTTAGTTGTTGACCATGATTTATTATTTTATTGACAACCTTTCCAACCGTCTCTTGGTTTTTGAAGGTGAGCCTGCAATAAGAGGGCTTGCAAAAGGCCCTTTTGGCATGCAGGATGGCATGAATTCACTTCTGACAGATATTGAAATCACTTTGAGAAGGGAAGAAGAGACTGGACGCCCAAGAATCAACAAGCCCAATTCTTTGAAAGACAGGGAACAAAAGAAGAAAAATAAATATTATTATTCTTAATCCAATCTTAATAGTCAAACCCTTCTAAAGACAGCTGAATAAGCCATTTCCACTAATCTCAATACTAGCTCAAGAGCAATAAAAAAACCAAGATAATATAATGCTGTTTTCCAGAACATTGGTAATTGTAATGCAGTGTTGATAGAATTTGAGAAAGAAAAAAATGATACATCTACTAAAAAGATGCCAAGTAAAGCAAATGGTATCATCTTTGCCAAGTCTCTTGACAGGTCTTCATTATAATATGCAGTGATCCTTACTGCTGTCACAAGTGACATGCACATCAGCAATATTGTCCCGACATCCTGATTCTTTGACAAGAACAGGAATAACCCAGCCATCACTAAAAACCAGAAGAAAGCAAATAAAGGGAATAATACCAAATATTCTAGGATATAAAAGATTAACTCAAAAAATTTTTTCACAAACCCGACAAATGACTCTGAATATTCATCAAGGTGGAGCTCAACAATGTCTCTTTTTGCTAAAAATTTGTAGAATTTAAAGATAAATATTGAATAGATAACAATCCCAATGATATAGAAAAAAAGTGGCTTGATTACTTCAATCCCTTCTATGACAGAGAAAGGTGTGTATTGTATCCCAGTAAGATTGATAAAATCTACCATGTATGTTTTATTGCATAAATGGTATATAAATCTTTTTCAAATTTATGAGATCATGAGGTAAATAAAGATTCCAATGATGATTATCAATCCCATGACTGTAAGTGCTGTCTTCAGATTTTGTTTTTTTTCAATTTTATTCTCATCTTTCACATCAGATATCTTATTCAGGTCAATTGTATCGCTTAACTTCTCAACTTTGATTTTGACACTTGCAGTTGGAAATATTCCAATCCCATCTTTTTCTTCTTTTTGGAAAAACTTGACTAATAATCTTGACTCATAATCCCTGAATTCATTAATAGTATGCTTAATTCTAAGATTCTTGCTGTCAAATGAATTTATAACCCCTTCTTTTTCAATTTCAATTTTGTCATTTGGTTTCTCTAGTTCCAGATAATAACCTACTGAAAAGTTATTTGGATTGAATAATGTCAATTGCCTCTCAGGATTATTTTCATTGATCAATATCTGGTTTGGGCTAACACCTATTGACAATGCATAAGCAGCTTCAACAAAAACAAAAAAAACAAAAAATATATGGATCATTTTCACCATGATTCAACTCCATTCAGCAGAATGTCTGATATATAAGATCCAGATTTTGTTCCTGATGGAATCTCTAGTTCAAATGACAGGTCTATCAATGACATCTCTCCTTTGTCCAGATTAATATCATTAAGCACTGGATTGATCTGCATCACTTGAAATGGATAGTCAGAGAATGAATATTTTAGATTGCTTACTTCAATTACATCATTCCCGTTAACTAGATTGCTTCCAAATACCTCAAAATCAAGGTTAATATTGCCAATATTCCTTAATGTAGCTTGATCATTTGAAGAGATATTAAGATCTCCGAAAACCTCACACTTTTTTCCGACCCTGACATTGCATTCCAAAGAAGTGGTGTCTAACTCATATGCTGTCAGGCTTTCATAATCAACCTGAAATCCTAATGAACTGTTCTCAGTATTATTTAGCAGAAAAAATGTTAGATTATACTCTCCTGGATCATCGTAGAAGTCTAATGCAAGATCTTTTGAAAATATTGCATCAGTCTGATTCAAGACATGAGATTTGTTCAATGAGATATTTTCTCCATTAAATACAACATTTATGTCCCCAATAATATCATGCCCTTGATCATTGCTGGCAATAATCTCAACAGATATCAATTTTTCATTTTTTGGATTTGGAATAATCTGTGTCCCATTTTTTGTTGGATCCTCATCAGATATATTAACAAGTTTTATCCTTGACACAGGATTAGTGACAGTAACAGTGAAAGCAATCTTTGCAGAAAAAGTTCCATTTGGTCCATCCAAGCCTCCACTTCCACTGTTACTGCTTTTTAAATCAGGGGCAGATTCTTCGAAATCTACTGCATTATTTCCTGAATCTTGATTTCTTATGAGACTATTCCCTGTGCTTGCGCCTGATGAGGGTGTGCCTTCAAATAAACCTGAATCTATTTGATTTGGGTCACCCCATCCGACTGCATCAATGATATTATCATTATTATCTATCAGAGCAATTCCTGCATCTGAATTAGTAAGAGTAATTGCCTCTTCATGATCAGCATTTGCCCATAAAGGATTGTCTTTGCTTGTTGACCATCCTGCATCTGCTATTAGATAGTATGATCCAGCGCTGATGAATGTGCCGTCAGGAACAACAGCATCACTCATGCTTGTCTCGCTTCCGATCTTATATCCAGATATGTCAATATCTGATCCAGTTGGATTATAAAGCTCAACTGCCTCTCCCCCAGATTCTGTCCCAACTGGATCATAGAGCACTTCAGATATCTGGACATTCGCAAATGCGAATGCTGAACAAACCACAAAAACAAACAAAACCAATACTATTCTTAAACCAATCATTTTCTCACACTCCATATTTTTTTAAGAAAAATTAAAAGTAGAGGTCCTTAAAAAGTGTTTGCCAAAAAAAACCAGAAAATTTTTTTAAATCTCATATATGTTTCAATTCCAATAAAAGAATTTCGGAATTTTGTTTTGATATCAATAGATTTCCGGCTTTAACAGAATATTTTCATGCCCTTCCTCGACTTTCGCCGTCTTTTACACCTGATGCAATTATGTGCGCCATCCTTATCGGCTCTGGTATCTGGCTCCTTGTGCATGTTATCTCCAGTATTTCTTTTGCCTTGCTCATTGTCATTCCTGCCAATTGCACAAAAAGGCCATTTATCTCATGGATTTTCCCTGCTTTTTCAATCAGTATCATTTTCTCAGGTTTTTTTACCTTTTCCAGAGCATTTTTAATCTTGTCAATATCAGGATAATGCCTCATTATTACCATGACAGGTAATCTTGTCTTTTTCTTCAGCTCTTTGATATCAATCACATTGAATCCTGACAAAGCAATCCCATCCAAAAGGATGCACCTCAGCTGTGATTTGAATTTTGAATTATTTATCAGCATTGAAATTTTGTGTGTAGAATCATCTCCATCAACCTGGACATGAGTTGACAGAACACCATCCATAAAGTCTCCCCCTCTGTATATGGTTCCAATCACTAGATTCTCTTTTTCTTTAAACTTGTCAAAAGGGGCATCATCAATCCCAATTACCCTTATCTCTTTTTTCAAGAATGATTTTTTCTTTTTCATTGTTTTTTCATTAAACTTATTTTATTTTATTAAACTTATTGAAAATTCGATCAGAATACCTTGGCCTTTTGGCCAAGGATGTGCTCAGAAATCGGAGATTTCTGGTACGTTATAAATCGCAAAGCGATTTAAAACGAATGATCGAATCGAATTTTCAACGCTAAAAAATGCTTTGCATTTTTTGCGCACCAGAAATTTGCTAAGCAAATTTCTCAGTGTCCCAAAAATTTGCTGACAATAATGCGAAGCTTAATACCTCACACTTTAGTGTGAGGATAAGCTGAGCTTATAAATATTCAGCAAATTTTTGTTATTTTTATCTTCAATTTGAAATCATTAAATTCCGAATTCATTAGAATTTAGAAGCAATTGAATTCGTTTCTCATTTATTTTTTCTTTTTTTTTATTTTCTACTCTTTTTGACCTTATTTTCCAATTCTTTTTTTTTATTTGCCTTCAATTTCGGCAAGACCAAAAATGCATAGATTGCAGCTAATATTATGAATACCCAAAAATAGACAGTATTTGATCTCTTCATAGCAAATAGCACCATATTCACTATCAAAAGAACTATTAGCACAACTGAAACAACCTTGATGGCATTAAATTTCATTTTACGCGAAAAAATCTTATTTTATCTTCCTAAAAAAGCTCAAAAAGCCTGTATGATTGATGTCCCTGAATTTGGGATGAGCAACCCTATCTACAATATCCCAATTCCTTTCTAACAACTCAGTTGTCTTTAAGTGGCAGAATCCATGCTCTTCTGATTTATTAACAACATTTATTGATTGGGTTATATTCGGAGAATAACTGACAAGAAAACCCCCATTTTTCAAAGCCTTTGATGCATTCTCAAGCACTTTCCATGGCTCTTGCACATCTACTGTCACTATATCAACATTTTTCTCATCTATTTTCTCATAGACATCCCTAGTTTCAATACTAGATTCTTCAATCCAAGAAATTCCATGTTTTTCTTTACTAATTCAAGATGATCCTGCCTGATGTCATAGCTTGTGACCTTTTTGCAGAGGAAAGCTAGATAACATGCTAATCCGCCTGATCCTGCTCCGCAGTCAACCACTATTGAATCCTTATTAAGCCCAGTCTCTACAATGATCTCTCCAATGTCTTTTCTTGTTATTATCTGAGCTCCTCTTTTGATTTTTTTGACAACATCAAAAAATTTGGGCATCAGCAATGTCATCTCTATTCCTTTGTTTGTCTTGACTATAGCTCCATCTTTCTTTTTCAAGTCCTTTGTCAAAACTAATCCATATTCACAATGATAATCATTAGAAAGGTCCTTTACATAGAATGTCCTTCCCTCTTTTGTTATCAATATCCTTTTTATTTGGTTCATTTGTATTGAATAATATATTTCTATTAATAAATCTTTAGAAAAAAAGAAAAAAAAGCAGAGGCTGGGACTTTCGCAAAGCGAATATATTGCTCTGACTCGAACCCAGGATCAAACGGGTTGCAGCCGTTCCCCTTAGCCGCTTGGGTACCTCTGCATAAGATGATAGATTATTGGATGATTTATAAAGATTTTGGAGAATTCATTTATTTTACTCTAATCTTGCCTTTCTGCCAGTCCTGGATTATCATCCTTGCTGCTCTCATCAAGTCTGGTGTTTTCCCTTTTTTGAAGAGATTGAATTTTTCAGCAATCATTTCCAATATTTCTTCACTATCTTCAGAACTTTTAACTCCATAATGTTTTTCAATTATTCCTGGATATCCTTCAATTAGGTCATAAATGGCTTCTTCAGTATCATTTATCTGAGATGGGCTTAGGACTGCGATTTTTACATGTTTTGAAGTGTTTTTCTCTCTGTAGGGTATGACTCCTGGTGTGTCCAATAACATGACATCTTTGCTGACCTTTACTTTCTGCAATCCTTTAGTATATCCAGATTGAGGGCTTGTGGGTGCACTTTTCTTCCCTTTGATGGCATTTATCAAAGAGCTCTTTCCAGTGTTTGGATACCCAAGGACACCAACAACTGCTTTTTTCCCATTAGTAACCTCTCTTATTTTCTTAAATAGCTTTAATGTGCTCAGATGCTCTTGTGCAGATACAAATATGTGGGGAACTTCAATCTTAGGTTTATTGTCTTTCCCGATTAGATCGCATTTGTTTAGCACAAAAATAAATTTCTTATTCTTTTTCATTGCCTTGTCATATAATTCTCTGTTAAAGGTTTCTTCAGGAAACCTTGCATCTCCTACTAGAAGTATGATATCAGATTCCTCAATCACTTTATTGACAATATTCCAAAAATTCTTCATAATGAAATAGAATATACTCTTGTTTATAATGGTTTTGGGAATTGGAACAATTCCAAAATCTTAAAAATCTTTTCTTGATTTTTATTGGTTTTGGGAATTGGAACAATTCCAAAATCTTAAAAATCTTTTCTTGATTTTTATTGGTTTTGGGAATTGGAACAAT
>JBDROB010000019.1:0-18303 GCA_043810355.1 Candidatus Woesearchaeota archaeon | reverse complement strand
TGACTAGAAAAGAATTTATCAATTTCTTTAACAAACACCTAAATATTTGTGTATTGCCTGAACAACAAAAAATAGAATATGCCTCATGGGACAAGTTCAAATCAAAATTCAAACAATAATTACTATTTTCGCACCAACCCCCTGATAACCATCAGATTTATAAATGGAAATATGTTTCCCTATTTTATTCTAAGAAAAGAAAAGTTATTAGAGGAACTATAAATGGACAAAAAAATCAGGAATCTTGGCTGCAGAAATGGAGGCAATGACGCTGCTCACAGGAGATATTCGAGGCTTATAGGTGTCACAGTTAGAAGTGCATCAAGGGGAAGAGAGGATAATGGAGTCTCTCCTATGTTTTATGTCTTGCCAAGATTAAGAGATCATTATAGAGATGAAGATAGGCTGACAGAAAACCACTACAGGAATGTATTCAAATATCATGGTGATAAAGGATACTCAGGATTGAATGGAGTTGTGCTGGCATTAATGACAGGGTGGAATTGCAAAAGCTTGATTGCAGAAGTGCAAGCAAGGATAACCTCTGATAAGACAGGATTAAGACCAGATGGTTTGGTTGAGGTATTGAATGCAAGGAATCGGACTTCTGAATTTGAGATTATGTATAAAATTGTGCCTTGTTTACATAGGAGCGGAGATATTGATGTTGCATATGTTACAACAGATTTAAGAAAAGAATTAAGGGGATCAGATCAAAATGATAGATCTGGCCAGGATATCATGTTTCAAGCATTTGTTGGTCATATTGATGGATTAGTAGCTGCTCTTGACACTGTATTTAACAGAAAAGGATCAATTGGATATGGAAGGATGCCAAGGGAATATATTATAGGCAGCAAAAATATGGCACAATAAATTTATTTCTGATTTTTATTCATAACGTAGGGCATCCACAGGTTTCTGTTTAGAAGCATATATTGCTGGAGCAACACCTGATACAGTTCCAACAACTGTTGATAAAAGAACACAGAAAATGAAAAGCCAAATAGGAAATCTAGGGGCTAAAAATCCCCAACCAAGACCATTAAGAATTACACCTCCATAATAAGATAGAAACCAACCAAATGTAATGCCAAAAATACCAGCGACAAAACCAAGGATACCTGATTCAATCAGAAAAATATTCCTGATAGTGGAGTTTCTTGCACCAATAGATTTCATAACACCAATTTCCTTAATCCTCTCAAGGACAGAAGTGACCATAGTATTTGCAGTATTGACAGAAGCAACAATCCCTGATATCAAAACAATCAGAAAAATAAAACCTACAACAATATTAATAATGCTTGTAAACATCTCAAATGCGTCTGCAAATGACTGGACAGTAAAATCCTCTTTACCTTCTTCAAGACCTCTGACTTTTCGAAGCTCTTTTTCAACTTTTTCAACAAGAGCATCCATATTTTCAGGATCCTCTGCCCTTCCGATAAGCACTGCATAGGTTATGTCCTCTCCAAACAATGATTTCATATCATCCTCAAACATATAAACATTTGAATCATCACCAGGATTTCCAATCTCTTCCCAGAAACCAATAATCTCAAAATCCACACCATTGATGTTCATCTTTTCACCAATCTTGTATGGCTTCTTGAAGATCTTATCAGGCAGCTGATAATTATAACCTACAGTAACTTTTCCCCTATCACCTTTTTTTAGATTCCTACCACTTAAAATTTTGACAGTCATCATCTCTTCCAGCAATTTTATATCTGTCTTTTCCTCACCAACTCCTGCGAGAAAAACAAACTTCTTTACTTTATCCTTGTCAATCTGCCCTGGTTTTAAATACCAAAATGAGGTTTCTTTCACACCTTTGATTCTGCTGATTGCATCAAGATCTTTCTGCTCTAGCTTGAATGTGTTGTCAAGACCTGGAGCTCCTATTCCTTTTGCCTGGACCATGAACTTATCAAGTCCTGATTCAGCTGCAATCTCTCCAACATAAGAATAAAGACCAATACCAAAACTGGCAAAAATGAAAATTGCAGATATACCTATGAAAATGGATAAGATAGTGAGAAAGCTTCTCATCTTTCTTGACCAGAGATTCTTCAATGAATATTTTATTATTTCAAGATCTATAAACATATTAACCTCTCAAAGCCTGTCATTCGCTTTGCTCGTTCCTTGACTTTGCGCTAACCGCGCAAAGTCTGTCACTCACTTCGTTCGTTCCTTGACTTTGCGCTAACCGCGCAAAGTCTGTCACTCACTTCGTTCGTTCCTTGACTTTGCGCTAACCGCGCAAAGTCTGTCACTCACTGCATTCGTTCCTTGACTTTGCGCTAACCGCGCAAAGTCTGTCACTCACTGCATTCGTTCCTTGACTTTGCGCTAACCGCGCAAAGCGTCCACAGGATTTTCTGAAGCTGCATTCATAGCAGGGACTATTCCAGAGACAGCGCCAATCAAAAAACTGCCAAACAAAGCACCACCTATAAGAGCAAAATTTATCTGAGGAGCTGAAGTTGAATTAATCCAAGCATTGATACCTATTGTGCCAATATATGAGATTAAAGTGCCAAACACTATGCCTATAAATCCTCCAAAAAGGCCCATCATTCCAGACTCAACAAAGAAAATAAAAAATATATCCTTGTTCCTAGCTCCAATAGATTTCATTATCCCAATCTGCTTTCTTCTTTCAATCACTGAAGTGAACATTGTGTTGGTAATACCAATTGCACCTACAAGGATTGATATGCTGGCGATTATCACTATAAATATCTGGACTCCAATAAGTACATCGTTTACATCACTTAAGGCAGATTCAGGTGTTTCAACAGAAAAATCCTCTTCTCCAACTTTTACATCCCTATTTTTCCTCAATATCTTCTCAATATCCTCTTTTGTCTTTTTCATAAGGCTTTTGTCCTTTACCTGGACACCAATCAAATCGACATCAGTATCAATATCAAACAAGTCAAGAAGAGGCTTTTGATTCATGTAGACAGCATTGTCAAGAATAAAACTTCCTTTTTTTTCAACAATACCAACAACCTCAAACTTCTTATCCTGAATCAAGACAGTGTCTCCAGGCTGGATAATCTTCCCATACATGGATTTGTCTGCATAAAAATTATATCCAAGCATGATCTTGTTGACATCACCATCTTTCAAGAACCTGCCAACTTCAGGATCTACCTCAAGCATATCATACATAAACTTTCTGTCATCACCGTCAGGGACAGTTGTAGCAACTCCAAAACCAACCCTATCATTGAATTCAAGCTTTCCAGTCTGAATCCATCTTGGAACAGCTCTTTTTACAGTCCCTAATTTCTTAATATCTTCTACATCATCAAACTTAAGAGGATTGACAACACCTGTGCCAGGAGGTCCACCACCTGTAATACCTCCAGCCTGGACAGTTAGGACTTCTGTTGAGCTGATACCAAATTGGGAAGTAATAGCCATTCTAAGGCCTTCACCAAGGCCTATAAG
Source organism: Candidatus Woesearchaeota archaeon (assembly GCA_043810355.1). GTDB lineage: Archaea > Nanobdellota > Nanobdellia > Woesearchaeales > JAGVYU01 > JAZDHV01. The sequence goes on along the minus strand of JBDROB010000019.1, from coordinate 14,835 downwards.
CCCAACAACTGCAGTAACACCTATCAATATGCCTAATAAAGTGAGATATGACCTCAATCTCTTATGGGAAAAATTGTTATATGCTAAAGAAATATAATCCATTATCATAATAATCACAAGGGAAAATTATCAGATTCCCTTCCTCCTTCCTATAGAAGATCTTATTTCTGCATCTTCTTCTTTTTTCTCTTCCTAAACCAGAGATAAATAAAGACCCCACCAACAACTATTATTATAATGATAACAATTCCTAATCCACTACTCTTTTGTTCAATCCCAAACTTTTTAGCCTCTTGATCAGTAAATATTCTTAGGCTAATATCTTTTTTTATCTTAACAGGATTATTATTGGCATCACTATACTCAATCTCCAAAGGAAGAATTATGTCCTCTCTAGATGATGTAAATATCTCAAAATCAGCTGATTCATAATCATCAGAGTCAATCTTGCCGACATAATCTTCAGATACTCCTAATATCTCAAAATCATCAGATTTAAGGAGTTTGACATATACAAAATTGATATTAGAAGATCCTTTATTTGTAAATCGGATCGAAACTATACCTCTTGTATTAGGCCTATTAACTGCAGAATCCTGAACATTGACGACAAGATCTGGCTCTTCTCCGATAAATACGCCTATAGTGTTATTGCTCAGATACTCATTACCCAGCTCATCCTGATATTCAATCTTGATAGGAATCTTATAAAGAGAAGATTCAGCATCAGGTTCAGCAGCTAATTTGAATGTCACTGGCAATACTTGGCCAGGGTTGAGTCTCTTAAGATTAATCTGATCAGAAGAGTCTAAGGGAGCTAGAGGAACATCTCCAAGATTTATCTTGACCTTAATATCCTTTAACAATGAATCAGCAATATTATTTAACATTATCTTAACCAAAGAACTTGAACCTGGAGCAATCATCTCTGGTTCAACTTTGACAGAATCAATAGAAATAATTGCATCCCTTGTCCTGATGTTTAATTCAAAAGGATCTAATAAAACTTGGGAGTTGCCTTTTATCTGATATTTTAAAGCTAGATCAGTCACTCCTTCAACTGCATCTTCTGAAACTTTTAGAGTATATTTTACAATAACTCCAGTATCACCAATCTGCCTTCCATGGACAGACCCTATCTTTTTTATTTTGTCATCACCAGAAACCAAATAAAATGGATGTTCTGGCATAAGCTCAAGGACAATGTCCTCTGCATTAGAAGATCCTATATTCTCAATCTTAAACCTTACATCAACATTTTCACCCGGCTCAACAGGATCAGGCTCTTGGTTGACAAGAGTGATCTGAAGAGCATATCCTCTTGGCAATGATTCAGTTGCTGAAATGCTAAGACTAGCTAAGATAATAATCAGGACTGTTACAAACAAAATCATTTTCCTTTTCATATAAACTTTCATTCAAATCATCCTCCAATCTTCATATGATTCTTAACAATTTCGCCGTCTCTGAGGAATTCAGTCCTTTCAGCGATTTTTGCAATCCTTGCATCATGCGTGACCATAATGATTGTCTTACCCTCTTCCTTGTGCATCTTTTTTAGAAAATCAATGACATTTGTGCCTGTCTTTGAGTCAAGATTTCCAGTAGGCTCATCAGCCAAGATGACTTCAGGATCATTAGAAAGAGACCTTGCAATGGCAACCCTCTGCTGTTGGCCTCCGCTAAGCTCAGTAGGCCTGTGCTTTATCCTGTCCCCTAGATCAACCTTGTTCAAAAGTTCAGTAGCCCTCTTGATCCTTTCATTCCTAGGAACCTGCTGGAACATCATCGGAAGCATGACATTCTCAAGGGCTGATAAGGTTGGAATCAGGTTGAATTGCTGGAAAATGAAACCAATCAGTTTACCCCTGATTTGGGCAAGATCAGACTCATGAAGATGAGAGATATCCTTGTTTCTCAATAGTATCCTTCCTTTTGTAGGGATGTCAAGAGCACCTACCATATTCACTGCTGTAGACTTGCCAGATCCTGAAGGACCCATTATACTGACAAATTCACCATCATTTATAGTGAGATTAAGGCCTCTTAGTGCAGTGACTCTCACTTCACCCATCTCATATATCTTCCAGACATTCTCTAATCTTATAATCTCTTTTTTATCCATTTTCTTAAGTTTTTTAAATATCCTAATTTCCTAATATAATTCTATTCACTTAAATATCATATCACACATCTTTTTTATCTATAAATGTTTCGTTTTTTAATAAAAAATCAGGCTAAAAATTTAGAAACTATTTTAAATCACTGCTATTTTTTGTATTCCAGAAGGCAATAATATGGCAAAAGACAAAGACAGGATGAAAAAATTCATGGTGTTTTTCATAGCATTCATAATGATAATGTCAGTCTTTGGAGTGATATTCTATGGTATGAGTGATCCAAGTGCAAAGAAAAAGTACGGAAAGCTGACATTTACAAGGATGAATAATGGTTACAGGACATTTATTGAAAAAAATTCTTATGATTTTGTGAATTTTCCTGGAGACATATCTGAAATAGAAATTGATGATGAAGTTAAAGGAATCTTAGATGAAAAGTCTCAGATAATATTGACTTCAGAACCAGATGATCCTTTGAACAGGTCAATAGCATACTTAAAATTCAATTATCAAAACACTGCAAATGTACTAACAGACACTTATGTTACATCAGGATTTACAAAAAAAAATGTTTATAATCAGCCTATTGTAAATTGCACGATTGCAAATGAGAACATCCCGGTCATATACATGAAAAGAGGCAATGAGACAGGAATAACATCAGAGAAGAATTGCGTAATCATTTCTGCTGAAAGTGATTTTGAAATGATTATGTTAGGAGAGCGAATTCTTTTTATGCTTTTAGACATTATAAAATAGATTAGAATAAATCCAAATTAGCATATGACAAAAAAAACAATAAGAAATTTAAAATTAAAGGAATGATGAAAATAAAAAGAATAAATAAAGATAACAAAAATAAAAGTAAATAAATATTTACTAAAAACATAATAATCAACATGAGCAAAAGAGGATAAAATGGAAGAATCTGAGGAAGAATCAATGGTTAAAGAAGATGTCATAGACATCATGACTGATTTAGACAATCAACCTGAAAGGCATGAGATTGAGAAAGAGAAGATAGAGGAGGATAAAGGCGATTCAGGAAAACTAATTATTCTGATAGCTGTTGTGATCATGGCATTTATCATCTTTGTAGGTGGCAGTTATTTCTACAACAAATATTACACTGTCCCTGAGCCAATTGTAGAAACAATCACCTATAATGGATTTGAGTTTGTATATTATGAGGACCTATGGCATTTCCAATGGCAGAGAGAGAATGATCTTTTCAATGTCCATCTAAGATTTAATCCAGAAGAGGTAGAGGATGTGCCTGTTTATATCAAAAATCCCTTTAACAATCTTTCAACAGAGACTGTTTATTTGGCTTTTGACCCTTTAGGAAACAATACTGAGTATATGGTCTTGGCAACAGCAGAACTTGGGCTTTCATTGAAAAAAGTCTTTGGAAAAAACCCAAATGGAACCTGCACAAGAAATGAGACAGAAGCATGCAATAACAGGCCAGCAATAAATTGCGACAATACAAACCAATCAGTGATAATATTGGAGGAAAAAGGAGAAAGCAAAGTCACAGTTGATGACAATTGTCTGATAATCAGTGGAGAACGAATTGAGCTGCTTAGAGCTGTTGACAGAGTGCTTTATGAATGGTATGGGATATTAGAATTAGACTAGTAGCCAGAATCAAACTATACTTCTTCAACACCTTGTTTTGTCAATGCAACCAGACGAAATCCAACACCAAGCTTTAGGACAGCTGACATCAGAGCCATGTGCTCTATTCCATTGCCAGATATGAAGTTTATGCCTATCTCCTGGCCGGAAATCTTATCCTTAAGACTGTTCACAATGTCTTTGGCAAGCTCTTCAACAGGCTTGTTCAGGTCAAGAAGGATCAGTTCAGTCTTCTCATCTGGCTGAAATTTCTCTTTTCCAAAATCATTTGTCAAGAGGAAGATCCTATCAAATCTATTGTCTTTAATGAGACTGTTCACATGACTCCATGATCCTTTACCTGTAGTAAGCATTGCAATGAGCTCTGTCATAATATAAGGGATGATAAAGATTTATTTAAGGGTTTTTATTTAATAATAAACTTATATTAAAACAATAGATTTATTAAATGGTTTTGTTTGCCTATATGATATGGCATTCATATCACTACAAGAGATAATTGAGATTCTGATCATGACAGTTGCAATCGGTTTTATCTTTTCCAGGTTTTTTCCGAGAAAGCCAAAAGAAGATTATGATCCATTGACATATTTCAATAAAAGCCCATTAAACAACCTATGGGAAGACATAAAGCATGGAGCCATTATTGCAGCACCTGCAGTTGTGCTGCATGAGCTGGCGCATAAAGTTGTAGCAATGAGTTTTGGAGCAACAGCAACATTGCACGCACCACTAACTATGTATGCTATTGTAATAATCCTTATCCTGATCAGGTTTCCGATCATATTCTTTGTAGGAGGATATGTAAGCCATACAGCACTTCCTGCATTCCAGTCAAGCCTAGTATCTGTGGCAGGACCATTGACAAACATAATATTATGGGCAGTATTCTTTTTTATTTCAAAACAACATATTGGAAAGAAATACAGGAAGGAAATGATGATGATGGCAAAAATAAATCTTTTCCTGGCAGCATTCAACATGATACCATTCCCAGGATTTGATGGATTTAATTTCTTCAGGGCATTATTGATCGGATTTGGGATATTATAGGTATAAAAGGAATTAATACAAACTCATTTTTATATTCTTTACTAATACAAATATTTCTTATAAATTTAGTCATGGTATGAAAAACCTATATCCTTAACTTTAGAAAACCTTATAAACCAGTAATCCAGAAATTTTTTATGCCTAAGACTAAAGATATGTTCATTGACATTGCCTCTAAATCTGAAGAGCATGAATTCTACAGCCCTGTGCCAGAAGGATACAAAATCGGGAAGACAAAGTATGTGATTGTATTTGGAACAGTCATGTCAGGTCTTGGAAAAGGGATTTTTTCATCTTCTTTAGGCAAGCTGCTTCAGATGAAAGGGCTAAAAGTAGCACCAGTCAAATTTGACGGATATCTAAATGTAGATGCAGGGACTTTAAACCCTTACAGACATGGAGAAGTGTTTGTATTAGACGATGGGATGGAATGCGACATGGACTTGGGCAATTATGAAAGATTTCTGGAATTAGACCTAACAAGGAATAATTATCTGACAGGCGGAAAAATATTCAGCAATGTGCTGAAAATGGAGAGAAAAGGGGAATATCTTGGAAGAGATGTCCAGATCATACCACATGTGACAGGATTTATCAAGCATTTCTTAAGAAGTCTGGCAATGAATCAAAAAGCAGACATTGTATGTGTAGAAGTAGGGGGAACTGTAGGCGATATTGAAAATGGGTATTTTATTGAAGCGATGAGAGAGCTAAGCTATGAAGAAGGGATGCAAAATGTTTGCAATGTCGCGCTAACATATGTGCTAGAACCAGATTTTTTAGGAGAACAAAAAAGCAAAGCAGCACAATTAGGAATAACAAGTTTAATGGCTAAGGGAATACAGCCAAACATAATTGCATGCAGGGCAACAAATCCAGTGACAGAAAAGGTAAGGGAGAAGATCAGCATATACTCAAATGTAACTTTAAGCAGAGTAGTAAGCATACATGATGTGAAAAGCATATATGAAATACCAATAATATTGAAAGATTCAAATATTGACCAGGCTGTCATTGACATATTAAACCTGAGAACAAGCATAAATAAGATTGCTGAATTAAAAAAGACAAGGGAATGGACATCATATGTGAAAAATCTCAAAGAGCTCAGAAAGACAATATCAATAGGAATAACAGGAAAATACACGGGATTGAGGGATTCTTATTCCTCAATCATAAATGCATTAGAACATGCAGGAAATGCAAATGATGTGAAAATAAATATCAAGTGGATAGAAACATCAAATATCAAGGATGATGAGGATGCAGCAAACAACCTGAAAGGTGTTTCAGGAATAATAGTTCCAGGAGGATTTGGAAAAAGGGGAACAGAAGGAAAAATATTATGCATAAAACATGCAAGAGAGAACAATCTACCATATCTAGGATTATGTTTAGGATTCCAGATGGCAATCATAGAATTTGCAAGAAATGTGATTGGGCTAGAAGATGCTAATTCAACAGAGCTAAAACATGACTGCATAAACCCAGTTGTTGATATCCTTCCAGAACAGAAGAAAATAGAAGGCCTTGGCGGAAATATGAGATTAGGCGGAAGGGATATTGAAGTCGTGAAAGACAGCCAAGTCTATCATATATACGGAAAAAAGACATTAGTGAGAGAGAGGTTTAGGCACAGATTTGAATTCAATCCAAAATACAAAGAGCAATTTGAACAGAGAGGATTAATCTTTAGTGGAAAAGCACCAAACCAGCCAATAATGCAGTTTCTAGAATTAAAGGACCATCCGTTCTTTATAGGGATCCAGGCCCATCCTGAGTTTACATCAAGGCCATTGAGGCCAAATCCTTTGTATGATGGATTTATCAAGGCTTGTTTGAAATGAACAGGGTTAATGGAAACAGCATTTTTGGATACAGCATTAGTGGCATTGAGGATATTGACAGTCTTTTTATAACAAAGCTGAAATAAACGCAATATATTTAAATGGGCCATCACTTTCCTAGTTCTATAATTGGGGATTATTAATGGAAGAGAATACAGAAAGACTCTTTGACACAAGTGAAAATAAGGAATCAGAAGAAGAGAATATTGAAGATTCTCCTAAACTAGAAGGATCTAGAACAGAATCAAAAGAGAGAAAAGAAGATAGAAAAGAAGATAGAAAAGAAGATAAAAAAGAGAACAAAAAAGAAGATAGAAATGAAGAGACTAGATCTAAGGAACCTGAACCACAAAAAGAAAAAAAGTCGATCAAGGACACTATTATACATATATACAAGAAAAATTACAAAAAATTGCTTATTATCCCATTCATTCTATTAATTCTTGCAATAGCACAGATAGGATATCAAACAGCAACAACAGGTGATTTCATCAATAAAGGAATCAGCCTAAAAGGAGGAATCAATGTAATGATACCTTCTGAAGATCCTATAGACATCATTGAGCTAAAAACAAACCTATTGCAGGAATTCAGCGATAAAGAGATCAATGTAAGGGATATTGAAAGCTTAGGAAACAGAATCGGAATTGCAATCGAGGCTGACATTGATGAAAACAATAATAAAGAATTTGACGCTTTTATCAGTTCAATTGAAAAGAACCTTGGAAAAGAATTGACAAAGGATGATTATAGTGTAGAATTCTTTGGAAGCTCATTAGGAGAAAGTTTTTTCAGAGAAACAGCATTTGCACTATTACTTGCATTCATATTTATGGGAATAGTTGTATTTGCTTATTTCAGATCATTGATCCCAAGTGGAGCAGTAATATTAGCAGCATTCTCAGATATAATTGTGACAGTAGCAGTGATCAATCTGCTGGGAGTAAAGATTAGCACAGCAGGAATTGCAGGATTCTTGATGTTAATAGGTTATTCAGTTGACACAAACATATTATTATCAACACGAGTATTGAAAAGAACAGAAGGATCAATACTACAGAGAACTTTTGGTGCAATGAAAACAGGAATCATGATGACTCTGACAACATTGGTTGCAGTCACAATAGCTTACACTTTCTCAACATCAGATGTACTTCACCAAATTATGCTGATAATAATCATAGGACTATTAGTAGACCTAATCAATACCTGGATCCAGAATGCAGGAATACTAAGATGGTATTTAGAAAGAAAAACAAAAAAACCCAATTAAAATGAATTATAAAATAAAAAAGATATTCACAAATGTAAGAGTATTAATAGCTTTAATAGCAATCATTTTAGCTGTTATAGCAATCCATCCATTGCCAAACATAGAAGGAGTGGCAATAAGAAATATTGAACCTAATTCTTCAGCAAATATTGCAGGAATAGCCAATCCAGCTCCAAATGCACCGCCAACAAGCAGAGAAAGAGTATTATCTATAAACAATAAACCTGTCAAGTCATTATCCGAATATTATGATCAAGTGTCAGAGCTTAAACTAAATCAGAGCTATGTGATAAGGACAAGCTTGAACAAGGATGGCTATGTAGTGCTGACAAAACCAGAAATAGAGATAATTGTGTTGAATGAGACAGAAGAGAAAAATGTCTCTGAAATCATTGAAAAAACACTTGAGAATGGAACAATAGTAAGTGAGACAATAAACAAGACAATAACAGTCAACAAGACAATAAATAATGTGATAGGAGTGCAAGATCTTGGATTAAACTTGATGGATCCTGCAAAAACAAACATCAGGAAAGGACTGGATCTTCAAGGCGGAACAAGAGTATTATTGCAGCCAGAAGAAAAGATATCTGAAGAAGACATTTCTACATTGATAGACAATATGAAAGAGAGATTGAATGTATTTGGATTGACAGATGTAATTGTGAAAGAGGCATCTGACTTGTCAGGAAACCAGTTTGTCCTAGTGGAAGTGGCTGGAGCAAATGAAGCAGAGGTCAAGGAATTACTATCAAAACAAGGAAAATTTGAGGCAAAAATAGGTGAAGAAGTTGTATTTATAGGAGGAAACAGAGATGTAACCTATGTATGCAGAAGCGCAGACTGTTCAGGAATTGATCCAAGATCAGGATGCGGAAGCACAGGAAATGGCTATGCATGCGGATTCTATTTTACAATAACATTGAGCCCTGAAGCAGCCCAAAAACAGGCTGACATCACCAATAAATTAGATGTCGTTGTTGAGAATGGAAGGGAATATCTGAGCGAGAGCTTGACATTATATCTAGATGATGTAGAAGTTGACAAACTAAGGATTGGAGCAGACTTAAAAGGAAATCCAGCGACAAATATCCAGATATCTGGATCAGGATTTGGACTGACACAGCAGGAAGGTGTAGTCAATTCATTGGAAGATATGAAGAAACTTCAGACTGTACTTATCACTGGCAGTTTGCCTGTAAAAATGAATATTGTAAAGACTGACTTGATAAGCCCATCTCTAGGAAAAGAATTCCTTAAGAATGCATATCTTATCGGAGCATTGGCAATATTATCAGTTGTAACTATTGTGTTTATCAGATACAGAAGATTAGCTGTTTCAATACCAATGATGCTGACAATGATAACAGAAGTTGTGGTATTATTAGGAATGGCCTCTTTAATAGGATGGAATATTGACTTGGCAGCAATAGCAGGAATAATAATTGCAGTTGGAACAGGGGTTGATGACCAGATTGTGATAGCAGACGAGACACTGTCAGGACAGAAAGGAACAGTCTATGACTGGAAAAAAAGGCTTAAGAATGCATTCTTTATCATTTTTGCAGCATACTTCACCACAATTGTAGCAATGCTTCCGCTAGTATTTGCAGGAGCAGGACTCTTGAAAGGATTTGCATTGACAACAATATTAGGTGTAAGCATTGGTGTATTCATATCAAGACCAGCATTTGCAGCATTGGTTGAGATCTTGGTCAAAGAATAGAATTGAATGAATATAATAAAATAAAACATTTCTTGCTCAAATATTATTTAATCAAATATTCCTTATTAAACTATTCTTAATCAAATATATTCTCTTCTCCTCCTTTTCCCAAACTTTAAATATTACCTATCTCTACTATTAGTTTGATGAAAACAAAGTGGTGGGCAGTTGTGCTTGTTTTTCTGACAACATTCCTAGTTTCAACAGCACAAGCCATGTACAAGTATGGATCTGCAACATTAGAATTTAATGTTATGGCAATCCTTACAAATTACTGGTTGATTGGAGGATTGTGCTTATATGGGATAGGAGCAGTCATCTTGATAATAGGGTTAAAAGGAGGAGACTTATCTGTGCTATACCCAATAATCGCTACCAGCTATATTTGGGTTGCTTTTTATTCAATGAGATTCTTTGATGAGCCAATGAACTTGTTAAAATGGTTTGGCATATTCAGCATAATGGCAGGCATAGCTTTTGTAGGATTTGGAAGCAAAGAAAAAGACATAGTCAAATATACTGAGGCAATATAAAAATGGCAACAGCTCTTTGGGCAGTAGGATTGACATTGATTGCATCATTTTTAGGCAGTCTTGGACCTGTCTTCCTTAAGATGGGATCAATGGAGCTGAAGAAAGATATCAAATCAATAATCTTTAATTATAAGCTGATAATCGGCATTGCATTTTATGGTCTTGGGACAGTCTTGTTTGTGCCTGCGTTAAAAGGAGGTGATTTGTCTGTTCTATACCCTCTTATAGCCACAACCTACATATGGGTAAGCATTTACTCAATATTTATGCTGAAAGAAAAGATGAATAATAAGAAATGGATGGGAATTGTATTTATCATCATTGGAGTTTGTTTAATAGGGCTTGGAGGACTATAATAAGTGAAAAATGAAAACAATAGTGCTGTCTTTAGGAGGATCAGTAGTGCATCCAGGCAAAATAAACCTAAATTTCTTAAAGGATTTTAAAAAACTTGTAATGAGGAGCAAGAGCAAATTCATAATCATAGTTGGAGGAGGAGTCATATGCAGGGATTATATCAATGCTGCAAAAAAACTCTCAAAATGCAGGGACAGGGATTGTGACTGGATAGGAATCAGGTCAACTGAACTTAATGCAGAATTGGTAAGGTCAATGTTCTCTGATGTCACAACAGATACAATACAGCCAGATTATACAATAAAAAGAAAAATTCCATTCAAGAAAGTCTTAGTTGGGTGCGGTTATATACCTGGCCATTCCTCTGATTGGGATGCTGTAAATTATGCGATCAAATATGATGCAAAAGAGATAATAAACATGTCAAATATTGAATATGTCTATGACAAGGATCCAAATAAATTCAAGAATGTGAAAAAACTGGACAAGATCTCATGGAAAGACTTCAGGAAACTTGTGGGAAATGAATGGAAAGCAGGATTAAACATGCCTTTTGATCCAACAGCATCAAAGCTAGCTCATAAAAAAGGGATTAAAGTGAAAATCTTGAAAGGAACTGACTTAAGAAATCTTGAGAAATGCCTCAAGGGAAATAATTTCAAAGGAACTGAGGTTGGGTAGATTTCCTGTTCTTTATTGCAAAACTTTATATATCTTTATTTCTAGGACAATATTATGTCATTATTTCAGGAAATAAAGGACGTGGCAAGATTTGAGCAGATATTGAATGTTCTCTTCAAGCATGAATTCGGATTCTTTATAGACAAACTGAAACTAAAAAGCCATCTTTCTCTGCATAAAAGACTGCAGGCACATAAGTTCTCAACAAAAGACACGCAACCAGAGAGGATGAAATCTGTTCTTGAAGACCTTGGAGCGACTTTTGTAAAACTTGGGCAGTTGCTGAGCCTGAGACCAGATCTCATACCAAAAGAATATTGTGAACAATTCAAGACATTGCAGGATTCAGTAAAACATTTTCCAGGAAGCATAGCAAAAAAGATCATAGAAGAAGAGCTGAAAAAACCGATCAAAGAAATATTCAAGGATTTTGAAGAGACTCCAGTAGCTTCTGCATCTGTTGCACAGATACACAGGGCAAGACTAAAGAATGGGGTACAAGTAGCGATAAAAGTGCAGAGACCAGGCATAGATGCCACATTCAGGACTGATGTTGACATCATGTATCATCTGGCAGGATTATTGCAAAAAAAGATGCAGATCAAAGTGATGGATCCTGTAGAGATAATAGATGAATTCAAAAGATACACAGAACAGGAGCTTGACTTTATCCATGAAGCGAAAAACATAGACCAATTCTACAAAAATTTCATCAATATAAAAAATGTAAAGATACCAAGAGTGTATTGGGCATACACTAATTCAAAAGTAATGACAATGGACTATATAGATGGGATCAGGTTAAGGGACATTGACAAATACAAAAAATACAATAAGAAAAAAATCGTCAAAAATATAGTCGATGCAGTCTTCAAGCAGATATTTGAAGACGGATTTTTCCATGCTGACCCTCATGCAGGCAACATACTTGTATTGGAAAATGATCGGATATCATTTATTGATTTTGGAATAGTAGGAGTGTTAGGGGATGAGCTTAAACAGCATATAGCAAACTTCTCTTTAGCAGTCATGGAAGGAGACCTGAAAGAGATTGCAAAATCAATATACCATCTTGGATTCTCAAAAGGAGAATGCAACCTTGAACTGTTGGAAGAAGACATAAAAGAAGGACTGGGAGAGTATTATGGCGCAAGCCTTGAAGCAATAAACCTATCAGAAGTGCTGCATAATGTGCTGGCGATTGCAAGAAAAAACAATCTGAGACTTCCAAAGAATTTTGTGCTATTGATAAAATCACTTGTCACTATAGAAGGTGTTGCAGCTGAGCTTGATTCAAGCTTTAATATTGTGGAAAGTGTCAGGCCATTGATAAAAAAATCAATATCACAAAAACTCAGCACAAAAAACCTTACAAGACAGGCAGTAATATTATCAAATGAATATTATGGGATGATAAAATCTCTTCCAAAAAACTTTATGAGCCTGATAAAGACAGTATCAGGAGGTACATTAAAGATAGAGATGGATGATACAGACATAAATAAGCTGACACTTGAGCTAGGAAGGTCGAGCAACAGGATGAGCTATGGGATGATAATAGCAGCCTCTTTAATCGCCTCATCAATAGTCCTGTATATTGACAAAGGCCCAAAGTATGTTGATGTCCCAATAATTGCATTGATTGGATATGCCCTAGCCGGGCTGTTCAGCCTTTTCTTAATGGCATCAATAGTCAAAGAAGGCAAACTAAGGTTTTAACAATATTATTGAAATATTAGCCTATTTCAATGACAAGAACAATGAAACAATAGAAAATTATTTAAAGGCAAAAATCTAATATAAAGAAAAGGTGATAATCATGCTAGACAAAATCAAAAAAAGGATAAAAAAAATGAGAGATACAGGAAAGATAGGGCATGTTGACTATAATTCTCTTCTTAGAAAATTCTCAAAAGAAATAAGGACAGAAAAGAACAGACTTAAGAAAATGCTTGGGCCAGAGCTGATAAAAGAGAAAGAAAAGGTTCAGAAATTTTTAGCCAATGAATTAGAAAAGGAAATCAAAAGAATAAAGGATAAGGCAAAGCCTGCTGTGAAAAAGTCAGCAAAAAGGGTTGCTGATAAAATGGGTAGAGCAATGAAAAAGGAGATTAAAAAAAGCGGTAAAATAATTGTTAGAAAAATGTCAAAAAGCTTGAAAAGAGCAAGGAAAACAGTCAGAAAAGGAAGGGCTGCTGTCAGTAAGGCGAAAAGGATTGCCAAAAAAGTCAAGAGGAAAATTAACAGATAAAAATCAATTTTTTCTATACTTTCTAAATATTTTTGAGATCATGAATATATTAATTAGAAGGCATTTTATTTATGAGTCTTATCCTTGCATTCCATAACTTTGAGCTGAGATTCTAAAGTCTTCATCTTAGTCTTTGGATTCTTGTTCAGTTCAATGACATCTCTTTTCCAGGTTTGTTTTCCATCCCAAGAATCATGCCCAGTCCCGATAAAAGGAACACGTATCTTAATTGATTTTCCGCAAGTGCATTCAGACTCCTTGTAATGGATCTGAGCATGGAACAATGATTTCCATTCATTCTCAGAAATATCATTCTTGCAATAAGGGCAGAAATTCCTCAAGTCATGCTCTGTGAATATGTGGTGAAGCACCATAGTATTGAAGGCAGGTCCTTGTTTATAAGCTTTACTGTTACTGGGCATAGTAGAAAAGTTGTTGGATAACTTTTTTGATTTTTCTAAGGGTGGCGATTGCTAGTATTTTGAATCTTATTTCTTGGTTTTGTGCTTTGACTTTTATTGCACGTACAGTACTGCCAACCACTCTTTTTTGAGAGTGGTAGGTCTCGCAGAGACTTCGGTAATTGGCTCTGAGTTTGCGTCTTTTGCGGGCTTTGCGGTATCTTCCTTTTGTTCGGTGAATTGGAACCTCTTTGTTTTTTATTTTTATGCGGTCTTCTGCATTAAGGTCTTCAACGACTAGCTTGTGATGCTTTTCAGCATCATATCCTTTGTCTCCATCCATGCTTTTTGCATGTTTAATTTTCTTGGTTTTAAGCATGAGCTTGTCAGCGTCTTTGTGATCACTTGCAGGGCCTCTGCGAATCTTGAATGTGGTTGGCAGTTGATGATCAAGGTCTACAACAGTGCTTAGTTTTATATGCCTTCGGATTCTCCGACGGTGTTTCTTTTGTTTTTTAATGACTGTTGTGTAATAGTAGCTGCATCTTGTTGCTTGAAAACCTGTGCTATCAATTCCATATCTTACTTCTTGGCTCTTTGTTGAAGAGACAAAAGATGAGATAACCTTTTCAATAATTGTGCCGCGAAACCTTTGAGAAGCCTTCTGTAAAGTTGTGAAGTGTGGAACTTCAAAGATTCCAAGCACTTGGAGAAGAGGGGTCATAAGAGCAAGCTGTTCAACAACAAACCTGTAAGATTTATCAAACAATTGTTTGAATGATAAAAGGATGGCATGAGCCCATTCGTTATATTTTCTAGGTGCGTGTTTGCGTCCAAAACGGCGAACTTTTGCTATTTCAAATTGCTTAAGCAATGCTTTTGCGTAACGTATTAATAGTCTTTCTTTTTTCTTTCCCATGGTGGGGTGCACTCCCCACCCCCGAAACAGCCT
>JBDROB010000018.1:0-14767 GCA_043810355.1 Candidatus Woesearchaeota archaeon | reverse complement strand
GGCGGAATCACTTGCCATGCAGCAATTGTTGCAAGAGAGATGAAGAAGCCATGCGTGATTGGAACAAAAGTTGCAACAACTATTTTTAAAGATAATGATATGGTTGAAGTTGATGCTGATAAAGGGATTGTGAGGAGAATATGAAATGGAACCTTATTGTCAGGAGAAAGCTAAGCATATTGTTCTATGATCTTATCACATTAGGTCAGCCAACAAAAGAAATCCAAAAGATAATGGGTTCTGGGTTAGGAATTGACTATTACAGAGCTGTCAATGGAGATGTAGAACAAGGAGAGGAAAACCTTAAAGAGATAGAAACATATTATGAAAACAAGTTTAATGAGAAAGGCATAACTTATTTAATTGAAATGCTAGACAGATGGAAGAAAGATGCCAAAGAACTGATAGAAAAGGCAGAAGAGATTTCTATAAAAGATTTTTCTAGATTTAGTGACAAGGAACTGATTAAAGAATTTGATGAGTTAAAAGAAAAATACTATAATTTCGGGCCTGCCTTAAATCTGATATTAGTACTAGGAAGGATTGCTGAGAAAAAAATAGCTGAGATTGCGAATGGCAATGAAGATCATTTTGGAATACTGACAATGCCTGAAAGAGACACAGAAGGGTCAAAAGAATACAAGTCATTCCTAAGGCTATGTGATAGAAAATATGATGAAGAAATAAAGAATCATATAACACAATTTGGATGGATAAATACAAGGGGATTTCTAGGAAATGAGTGGAGTGTTGATGAGATCAAAGCAAGGATAAATGAGACAGAAGATTACACAGGAAAACTGAATGATATTGAGGAATGCTATAAGAGAGCAAAAGAGAATACTGAAGAGATCCATAAAGAGATAAATACTACTGATGACCAGAAAGAATTGATTAGATTTACAAAAGAGCTAGTTGCCTTTAGGACTGACAGGATGGACTTTTTTGTAAAAGCAGGGTTTTTATCAAGGCCTTTGTTTAGGGAGATTGCAAAAAGAATGAACATTGGTATGCAAGAACTTTTTTGCCTTTTAAGCAATGAGATAGAAGAAGCTCTACTAGAGGGAAAAGATTATAAGGGAGTGATAGAAGAAAGGAAAAAAGGATTTGCATTCTTCAATATACATGGAGATGTTAAAGTCCTCTCAGGCAGAGATTTAGAAAAGTTTTTAGAAGAGAATAAAAAAGAAGAAGTTGAGAAGGTTGATGAAGTCAAAGGCAAAATTGCATATAAAGGGTATGTGAAAGGTATTGCTAAGGTTGTGATTGACAAAGATCAGATCAACAAGATAGAGAAAGGCGACATATTGATAGCATCAATGACTACACCAGACTTTATCACAGCAATGGAAAAAGCAAGTGCTTTTGTCACAGATGAAGGAGGCATACTCTGCCATGCAGCAATTGTAGCAAGAGAGATGAAGAAGCCATGCGTGATAGGCACCAAAATAAGCACAAAAATATTTAAAGATAGAGATATTGTAGAGGTTGATGCTGAGAATGGGATTGTGAGGAAGGTGAAATAATGAATTTAAAATCAATATCAGAAATGGGATGGATAAAGCGATGGGCTGGTTCTTATACTTTTATTTCCTGCTCATATTGGGGGCCACAATATAAAAATTCACTCAATAAAATTTTAGGAGTTGGATTTAATCATGTATTATTCATTCATAAAAAAGGGACAGCTACATTTTATGTAAGAAAAGATGAATTGGATCATTTTGGAAAGAAACTTGCAAAAGAAGCAGTTGAAAATATTGAATTAGTGAAGAGAATATGCAATAAAATAAAAGAAAATACTGATATAATCACTCCAATGATGAAGAAAATGTATCATAAGATTCCATCTTTAAGTGAATATAATGAATTCTTAAAAGTGTTTGAAAGACATTTGGCTTATCATAATTTTATGAAGAAAACAGTTGATTATCTACCATTAAAGGAATTAGATAGATTATTTCCTTTTTTTAATGATGCAAGGAAATATTCTGAGAATGTGTACAGTGATACTGAAACTTTTTTTCGAAATGTAATGAAGGCTATTTCAAAAAAAGAGAATATTAAATCTGATCTATTAACTTGCTTAACACAAAAAGATTTTGAGAAATATCTTAAGGATGGAATACTACCTCAAGAAAAGATATTAAAACAAAGATTTGAAGAAAGTGCATTGTATTTTGAAAATGGGAAAGAAACAATTATTTGCGGGAAAAAAGTAAATGAATTAGAAAATATGATTGCTTTAGAGCATAAAAAACATGCTGATAAAATTGAAGGAATTGTTGCATTTAAGGGAAAGGTTAAAGGCGTATGCAGAATTATCAAAGATCCTTTTAAAAAATATGAATTCAATAAAGGGGATATATTGGTTACAGGCATGACAAGGCCTGAGTTCACACCATTTATTGAAAAAGCAAGTGCAATAGTCACAGATGTTGGAGGTATTCTTTGCCACGCTGCGATTACTGCCAGAGAGATGAAGAAACCTTGCATAGTAGGGACAGAGATAGCAACAAATACACTGAAAAGTGGGGATATAATTGAAGTAGATGCAGAGAAAGGGATAGTCAGGAAAATAAAATAAATTCTTTTTTTTCAGTTATATTAGGTCTTTATTATAATTTAATTCAATTATTTTCTATATGGAAAATTAATAGGGAGATTAGTGAAAAATAGAAAATTTTATATATAAGTTATCATTATAGTGATAAGATGGACTTAGAAATAATAAACCCTTATATAATGAAGATAATAATTGCTGCAAGAGAAAAAGACAGCATTAATTCATTAGCTAAGCGTATTAATGTCTCTTATGGCTGGACATATAAATGGGTTAAGGAATTAGCTATGATAAATGTTTTTAAGTTGTATAGAATGAAAATTAAATTAAATAAAGAGAATGTTTTTTACAAAAGAATATTGAAATTTATCAAATCCTCTTTCAGGCACGATGTATCTTTTTTTTATTCAATAATAGGCTTGTTTGGAATACAATACTGCTTTACTAAAACGGATTCTGTTTTTGTCTGGACAAAAGGCGCGTACAATATTGGGAGGTATAAAAATCATTATCCAATTTTTATTAAAATTAAGAAAGCAGACAAAGAAATTTTCTATTATTACATGAATAAGTTAGGATTAAAAAGAAAACAAGGGATTTATTTCAGTCCAGAGTTTGTAGAAGATATAGAATGTGAATACTTGGATAATATTCCTGTTGATTCTTTAACAGATACAATAGCTTTTATGAGAAAATACATATATAATTTTGAGCCTGCATTGGAAATGATTGAAAAAATGTATAATATAAAAACTGGAATCAAGTATCAGGAGGCTTTTACAAATGTTTAAACCATTTATCCAAAGGGAAAATGAAATCTTTGAGATATTGGAGTCATTCTCAGACTTAAATTTTATTTTAATAGGAGGATATGCTGTTTCTGCCTATAAGCACAGGTTTTCAGTTGATGCAGATATTGTTATTAAACGTGAAGATTTTGAGAAATTTAAAAAGATTCTTAATGAGAATGGGTTTGTTGAAACAATTTCAAAAGAGCTTGAGAATATTTATTCAACTGAATTCAAAAGATTTGAGAAAAAGAAAGAATTGTCAGTTTCAGTTGATTTATTAATAGATGGAATGGGGATAAGGCAGACTGGCTCTGCCATTAGTTTTGAAAAATTATATAAGAATTCTGAAATAAAAAAGATAATTGGAATTGAGAAAGAGATTAAAGTCAGGATTCCAATCAAAGAAATGATCATTGCATTGAAGCTAGAGGCAGGAAGATTAACTGATTTCAGGGATATTGTTGCACTATCTGAAAATTTTAATCCTGAAAAAGTGAAAGAATTAATGGGAATAAACAAGCAAGTAAAGGAAAATTTAAACAAAATCTTGTCTTTATTAGAAGAAAAAGGGTTTATTGATTCATTTAAAGGAGTTTTTATGGAAAAGAAGTTTAAGCCAAGATTTGATTTGTTGAGGAAATTGATATAGGGTTATATTTATTTTCTAAGTAATGAATATGTTACTATTATTTAGTAGTATTAAATAGAAAGATTTATATATAATTGATTTCTTGATTATTACTATGGCAGACTTAAGAAAAATAATCGAATTTATATGTACAGCTAATCATGGCAGAAGCCCTGTTGCTGAAATGATTGCAGCAAATTATTTAAGAGCAGCAGGTGCTCAAGACCTATACCAAGCTGCTTCTAGTGGAACATTAGTTGATAGTATTGAAGCTGGAACAGAAAATATTGAAGCACAGAAAAGATTTGTCCAGATGGGTTTAGAAAGAGGGGATG
The DNA here is from genome assembly GCA_043810355.1 of Candidatus Woesearchaeota archaeon. Lineage (GTDB taxonomy): Archaea > Nanobdellota > Nanobdellia > Woesearchaeales > JAGVYU01 > JAZDHV01. Next base: position 10,450 of record JBDROB010000018.1, on the reverse strand, counting down.
TTTATGACCCTGAACAAGCTGATGAATTAAATGAAGCATTAAGAGATGGAAATGATGATGTAGTAAGTAGATTCTATCCTGTAGTAAAAGAAACATTTCATGCAGAAGAGCATGCATGGAGAGCAGAAGCTTTAAAATATTTTAGAATTGATGGGGAAGTAAAAGATCATTCTGACCAGACAGTTATAAATCCTAGAGCAGTTGCAGTATTATCAATGGATCCTGGCAATAACCAAAGAGCAAGGAAGATCTATGAAGAAGCAGGATGCCAATCAGCTGGAGGAAACAGGCTATGGCAACCAGAAAGAGTCCAGACTATTGCCGATCTCTTGCCTAGATTTGCAACTGGAAATGAAAATGAAGTTGTATCTGATGCATTTGGTAAAACTAAAGACCATTATTTTGCAGCAGTTGAAGATTTAGTATGTTTTGTACCAAAAGCAGTTGGGAAGATTGTTGCATTGACTGATCTGTGAGGAAAGATTCTTAAGTAGTTGGTTCTTCCTATAATAATAAACTTGCAGGTGATGAAAATCAAATCAAGCTATACATTCCTATGGAATGATTATCAGCCACATCGGACTATTGAAGGGAATATACTTCCGCTTAAACAGTTCAGGGATACAATCTGGAACCAATTGAACAATATAATCCAGGTTTCAAGGCATAATCATATATATTGTTTTCATTCTACTGAAGACCTAAAAAATGATATTGAGAGAGGGAAGAACTTCTTTGATAAGGAATATGCAGCAAAGTTTTTATCAGAGATTGACGAAATTAACAGAGAGATATGGGAAGGATTTCGTCTCTTGGACAATACTGATTTCTCCAAGCTATCAAACCAAGAGTTATTTGAGATTTATAAGAAATTTGTCATAGTAAGATGGGGCAAGATTATCAGCTATTTCAGGGCAACACAAGCAGAGGGAACACATCATTTGGTAAAAGAATTAAAAAAGAAGTTTTCTGATGAAGATGTAACCATTTTAATGTCACCTATTGAATTAGACCTAGCAAATAAGGAAGTTCTAGACTGGCAGGAGATAGTAAAACAACCATACTCAAAAGAGTCATTATTAACTCACGCAAGAAAGTATCCATGGGCTGTAATGGACCATTTCAGCTATGATGAAGTCATAGAAACACTAACACAAAGGTATAATTTTGATGTAAAGAATCCAATGACATTCAATTTTATTGAAGAGAAAAAGAAACTGAAAGAAAAACAGGAAAATCTGCTAAAGAACAATGAAGATAAAAGATGGCTTGTTGAGCTTCTTCAAAAACTTGCCTTGTCAAGAATGACTGTAAAATCATGCTGGGCTGGATCAGATTTTTATGTGATTAAGTTAATTGATGAAGTGGCAAAAAGAAGCGGTGAGAATCCAAATCACATTCATAAATATTATCTCATGGGCGAAATAAAAAATTTATTGGAAGGAAACCCTCTTTCAGATGAAGAGAAACAGAAAAGAGACAAATGCTTTGTAGGATTATGGAAGAATGGAAAAGAGACTTATGTTTCTGGAGATGAAGCAGAAAAGCTGGCTGAAAAGGAATTGCAGGAACTTTATCAGATTGGTGATAAAAATGAGTTAAATGGAATGGTTGCACACCCTGGAGTTGTTAAAGGAATAGCACGAATCCTTCCATGCAATAATGTTGAAAAAACCAGGGAATTAAGACAAACATTTAACAAAGGAGAAATCCTTTTTACAGGAATGACACAGCCCCAAATCATGGATATTGCCTCAAAAGCAGGAGCAATTGTAACAGATGAAGGCGGGATGCTTAGCCATGCAGCAACAATATCAAGGGAATTCAAGATACCATGCATTGTTGGAACACATTATGGTACGCAAGTGTTCAAAGACGGAGATATGGTAGAGGTTGATGCAGTGAAAGGGATAGTCAGAAAGATTAATAAATGAATATTTGTTCTTCTAGTTTATATGAATATTTTAGAAAAATATGGGTTAAAGAAAGAAGAATGGAATTTGATTGGAGAGTGGAATCAGCCATTATTGTCAGCTTTTTACTGGGTTAATTGGTTTGATAAAGATCAATGCAAAGAAATGGATCTTGAAATAGGGAAGAAAGACATTTTCTATATTAATGGTTATTACTTGTTTAATGAGAAGAATTTTCCAGGCTTAAAAGAGAAGATTGAATTAAAGTTAAGGGAGAAAGATGAGGAATTCTTCAAGAAAATCTATAAGATTATGAAAGAAAAATTAGAAGCACATAGGTTTATTGACTTAAAAGAAGGTAGCTTAATAGAAAGATTTGAGAAATTTCACAAATCTGACCTTCAGATGATGAATGTTTGGTATCTTTCATATCAAATAACTGAATATATAGGGCAGATTCTGGAAAATAAAGTTAAAGAAAGCGGATTAGATATGAATGAAGTCTTAGAGTCATTACAGCCAAGAGAAACATTAGTGATAACACATCATAAAAAGATTGTTGAATTAAAGAAAAAATTAATTCAAGAGGACTTGTTTGATCTATTGAAAGAAGACAAGGACAAATTTCTTATCGCAATCAAGAACAAAAAAGAAATTTCATTGGAAATTGAAAAAATAATCAAAGAGTATGGATGGATAGGGACACACCAGTTCTGGGGAGAAATATACAATATACAAAAAATATTGTCTGATCTGAGAAATATCAAGGATCTGCCTGACAAAAAATCTCAGAAAGAATTCAATGGAAAGATACAGTTTATTATTGACCAAGCAGAAGAATTCAGCTATTTCAGGCAGTATTCTGCAGAATGCTTTAGCATCCCAGTTGTAAGATACAGAGAATTATTCAATGAAATTGGCAAAGAATTAGGGATAAGTTATGATGAGTTGATTTATCTTACATCTGATGAGATTATTGTATTGATTAATGATAAAGAGAAAGCTAACCTTGATGAAATTAATGCAAGGAAACAAGGATATGTAATCCTGAATGTTAATGGTAAATGTGATATTGTTTCAAATAAGAAAGAATTCAATGAATTCTTTGATATCTTTATACCAAAATATGACAAGAGCAAGACAGAGCTTATTGGAAGGACTGCAAACAAAGGATATGCAAAAGGAAAAGCCAAAATATTCCTAGAGCCAGAAAACATGGAAAAAATGAATGACGGAGACATATTAGTAACAACAATGACAACACCAGATTTTGTTCCATTGATGAAGAAAGCAGCAGCTATTGTAACAGATGTCGGCGGATTATTGAGCCATGCTTCCATAATATCAAGAGAAATGGGAAAGCCTTGTGTGATTGGGACAAAAGAGGCGACCAAAATATTAAAAGATGATGATTGGATAGAAGTGGATGCAGTGAAAGGGATAGTCAGAAAGATTAAGCAAGTTTAGGGACTACAAAATGATGAGAAATATTCTTTAGGGATTACATGCTAACTTTTTAAGCCTGTTATCATAAAAATCCGACACTGGAAGAAAATTAAAATCAATCGGGAAAAACATGTGGCTAGAAGCATATGAAAAGTGAATATTTGTAGACACCTATTTATACTGTTTCTTGTATTCTTGTATTAAAAACGTCAATGTTGTTTTAATATCTCCAGCTTTATCATATTCTTGAAGGCATTTATAATATCTTTGCCTATCCTTTAATCTGATGTTGATTGGGGGGTACTCAAGTTTTAATAGGATATAATTTAATAGCAGCCTTCCAACCCGCCCATTCCCATCCTGAAAAGGGTGTATTTTCTCAAATTGGTTGTGAATGATTGCAGAAATCATTAATGGAGGATATTTCTTCTTATGCTTATCATACCATTTAACAAGTTCACTTAATAGCTTTTCAACCATATCTGCAGGAGCTCCTTGATGCACAATATTCCCAAATCCATCCCTTATAACAACCTCTACATCCCTGAAGTTTCCTGCAAAATGTTTTGTCCCCATAAAGCATATCTTATGTAGCTTCTTTATCAAAGCAATTGAGAATTTCTCTTTTGTATTTTTAATGAAAGTGACTGCATCTGCTACATTTACTGTTTCAATCTCTTCTTCACCATTAGGCTTTTGTTTTTTCTCAATTAATTCCTTTACTTCAGAATATTCAACAGTTGAGCCTTCAATTGCATTAGTATTATATGTAAATTGTTTTGTGAATCTTTCCCAATTTATACTTTGAAGATGCTCAACCTTAATTTTATGGTCAAATTTTTTATAGTATTCAATTTCTTCCCTACTTAATTCAAACTCGTAAGGGTTTTTTCCCTTGATTTGCCCTAGAATTAATGCTTCTGCCCTTTTTTTTAATTTTTCAATTTGGTTTTCTTTTAGATTTGATCCAAGATATCTGGAGATTCTCTTAACATTATTTCCTAGCCTATAAGAATGAACAAGATAATATTTCTTTTTTTTGCCTTGCTTCCTAATTTCTGTGAACATAGAAGATAGTAAGGTGTCTACATATTTAAATCTTTTGATTTTGTAGACACCTAATATGGAGAAATAGCAGAAGTAGATGCAGAGAAAGGGATAGTCAGAAAGATTAATAAATAATCAGATTATTCTGTAGACTTATGGAAAAAGTAGAGTCAGATTACAGGACAGAGGATGTTCTTTGGTTTAAGGATGTTAAATTAAAAGATATTCCAGTTGTAGGAGGGAAAGGAGCATCATTAGGAGAGATGTTCCATCATTTCAATATACCAGACGGGTTCTGCATAACTGTAAATGGCTATAGGAAGTTTATGGAAGACACTGGAATAGTAGGGCATGTTCATGGACTGCTTGACAAATTAGATGTTGAAGGAACTGAGGAGTTAGATAAGGTGTCTAAAGAAATCAGAGAGCTGATAATGAAACAGAAGTTTCCTCCTGATCTCAAGAAAGAGATTGTTGCTAATTACAAGAAATTAAAATATCAAAAAGTGGCTGTGAGAAGTTCAGCAACTGCAGAAGACCTGCCAACAGCATCGTTTGCTGGGCAACAAGATACATACTTGAATATTGAAGGAGAGAGAGATGTGATTGAGGCAGTGCAGAAGTGCTGGGCTTCATTATTTACTTCACGTGCAATCTATTATAGGGAGAAGAATAATTTCAAACATAGGGATGTGTTGATATCTGTTGTAATCCAAGAAATGATTGATGCAGACCATGCAGGAGTGATGTTCACAGTTGATCCTGTCAATAAAAAGTATCTGTTAATTGAGGTTGTTGAAGGACTAGGGGAAGCATTGGTATCAGGACAAGTAACACCAAATACTTTCTTTATCCATAAAAGCGATGATAAAATTATGGAACAACATATTGAATTTCAATTTGATGAGAAAATGCTCCATAAGATTGCACATATCGGAAGAAAGATTGAAAAGCATTATGACAAACCAATGGATATTGAATTAGCAATCAAAGATGGAGAGATATTTATTCTGCAGGCAAGGCCTATTACTACATTGTAGAGTTATCGTCGGAAAATCTTCGATTATCTTGGGTAAACATTTATTAAGGACCTAGGGGTTATTATTCTTAACCTCACAAAAGCTAATATTTATATATATGGTGTATATATCTATATATGTGAGGTAATATGGTGAATGCAATGATAAATATTCGGGAAAATACCAATAAGGTATTAAACATAATTAAGGCTCAACAAGGCCTTAAAGACAAGTCTGAAGCAATTGATTTTGTAGTGAATGAATATGAACAGATTCTATTAGAGCCTGAATTAAGACCTGAGTATAAAATAAAACTTAAAACAATAATAAAAGGAAAACATTTGACAAGGGCTCAACTTGAAAATGAGGTCAAGTGAATGTATAAAGATATTTACAGTGAAGAATTAGTAAAAAAATTAGTTAAATTGAAAAAGAAGAATCCACCAGTTTATACAATCATAAGAAGAAGAATTGATTTTATTCTGAAAAATCCAAGTCATAGGTATAAGGACCTTCATTTTAACATGAAAGGTATAAAAAGGATTCATATTGGTCCTTTTGTATTAGTTTTTATAATTGACCATGAAAAAAAAGAGATTAGTTTTGAAGACTTTGATCACCATGATAAGATTTATCTCTAAATCTATATTTTAAGAAAATTATAACAAAATATATAAATAGTTATTATCCTAAGGTAATGTTATGGCAGGATTAAAAAAAGTATTGAGTTACAGGACAGTTCTTCTTATCACAATCAATTCAATCATGGGCACTGGAATATTCTTTCTTCCTGCATTAGGAGCAGGAAAAGGAGGTCCTGCGTCACTGATTTCTTGGGGAATAATGGGGATCATATCAATATATATTGCCATGTGCTTTGCTGAACTTACAAGCATGTATCCATCAGCAGGAGGAGTGTATGAATTCTGCAAACATGCATATGGAAGGTTTGCCTCTTTTCTAATAGGATGGGTGACATTAGTTGCAGGAAATGTGACCATAGCAATGCTTGTCGTCGGAGCAGTGCGATATCTCCTGCCTTATGATATACCACAGATAAGCATACCAATCTCATTGCTCTTCATATTCATCTTCAATGCAATAGCATACAGGGGAATGAAGACAAGCGCTGTCATGCTTGTTGCCTTCTCATTCATCACAATCGGAACATTATTGGCCTTGATAATACCAGGCCTATTCCATATCAACCATGGAAATATATCACCCTTCTTTGTATTCCCAATGTCAGCAATATTTGTGACAATCTTCTTTATTGCAGAGACTTTTTTTGGATGGGAGACTGCAACATTTCTAGCAGAAGAGACTAAAGATGGGCAGAGAGTCATGCCAAAAGCACTGATAATAGCCACAGTTATAATAACAATTGTTGCATTGCTGTTTGTGTTCATATCAGTCGGAGCAATAAACTGGAATGTGCTGAGCAAGGCTGCTGCACCATTATCAGAATTAAGCAAAGTGTTTTATGGAGATAAGGCTTCAAGCTGGTTCACAATATTAGTGTATCTAGCAATAATCGGATCAGTAGCAGGATGGATTGTATCAGCACCAAGACTTATACTGGCAATGGCAAGAGACAATCTTTTCCTAAAACAATTGGCAACAATCCATCCAAAATACAACAGTCCATCAAAAGCAATAATATTCCAGACAATAGTGACATCAATTCTAGTATATGCAGGATCAGGAAATTATGAAACACTGCTCTTAATATTAGTGCCAATGGCATTAATCCTCTATTCAACTGTGCTTATCAGTTTGGTAGTTTTGAGGAAAAAAGAGCCAAAGCTAAAAAGATATTACAAGGTCCCATTTGGAAGAGTTGGCCCAATAATTGTAGCCTTGATCTTAATTTCATTAGTTGTTTATTGGGTTATTGAGACAGCTGGTGCAATGAAACTGATCATATTCGGAATATCATTGATAAGTGTGGGAATACCTCTCTATCTTTTATTGGAAATGTATTATTCACCAGAATCAATCAGAAGAGCAAAGAATATTTTTGCAAGGCCAGAGTCAATCTTTTCAAAGATATCTGTGCCAAAAAAGATCATCCAGCATATATTTGAATATATTGGGAATATTGAAGGGAAAAGAGTGTTTGAATATGGATGCAGCACTGGAACATTGACACATCATCTAGCCAAAGCAGTAGGCAAGAAAGGGAAAGTCATTGCAACAGACATCTCTGAGAAGCAGATAAAGATCGCACATAAGAAGATGAAAAAAGAAGGCCATAATCATGTACTGACAATATTCGACCCAAAACATATGGAAAGAGTGAATCCAGCTGTGCCAAAAATACATGTGATAGTATCTATAGGCGCACTTTCATATGTAAAAAACATAAACAAGGTGCTCAGAGAGATGAACAAACTGCTTAAGAAAGACTCAAAAATATTCTTTATAGAATATGACCAGTTCTACGACATAATCCCAAACAAGGATTTCCTGAAAAATGATAAGAAGATCACAGATGTATTCAAGAAAGCAGGATTCAAGGTGAATGTAGAGAAAAAACAGGGATTTGCATGGAAGTACATCTATATCTATGGGATAAAAGAAAAGAATGTCAGAAGAAAGTGATGTTTTTTATATATTCTTGAAAAAGGTTTTGTGATTAATTTGTAAGGCCTCCTAAAAATTATTTCTCCTTAAGTCAGCCATTTCATGATTGATTTTCTTGATTATTTATCTGGATAGAAAATAATTGAATTAAAATCAGAGCACTTTTATTAGAAAAGTTTTTATACATTGATATAGATATAAAACATATGTTTGACATTATATGTGTTGGATCTGGAACAGTTGATGCTTTTGTAGAGACAGGGAATAAACTGTTCAAAGGCAGGAATGGCCATTGCAAGATACCATTTGGCTCTAAAATACTTGTTGAAAGCCTAAAATTTTATACAGGCGGAGGAGGTACTAATAATTCTGTCGCATTTGCAAGAATGGGGCTAAAAACAGCATGGGTAGGAAAGATAGGTAAAGGAACAAACTCCCAAAGGATAATAAAGGAGATGAAAAAAGAGAAAGTTGATGTAAGCATGGTAAAAAGAAGCAATGGAAGGACAGGTTTTGCTGTGATATTAGATGCTTCTGGACATGACAGGACAATCCTTGTGTTCAAAGGAAGCAACAATGATTTCTCATTAAAAGATGTCTCTTTCAACAAACTGAACACAAAATGGATCTATATGGGTACAATGATGGGAAAAGGATACAAGACAATAGAGAAAATAGCTTTATTTGCCAAAGATAAAGGAATCAAGATTGCATTCAATCCAAGCACTTATCTGGCAAAAAAAGGAAAAAGATTTTTAAAGAGTCTTCTAATCCATATAAACATACTAATAATAAACATAGAAGAGGCAGAAGGCATAAGCAAGAGAAAAAAAGTTGAAGACATGCTCAAAGACCTTCATAAATTAGGCCCAGAGATTGTTGTCATAACAGACGGAAAGAAAAGAGCCCATGCATATGACGGCGAATATCATTATACAATAAAACCAAACAGGATAAAAGTTGTTGAAGCGACTGGAGCAGGAGATGCATTTGGCTCTGGGTTTGTGACAGGAATCATAAAAAAGAATGACATTGAATTTGCAATGCAGCTTGGGCTAAAGGAATCACAAAGCGTGATAACACATCATGGTGCAAAAAACAATCTGCTAACATGGAATGATGCAAAGAAGATAAAATCAAGGAAAGTGGTGAAGAGGAGACTACAATGAAAGGATACAACAAAAGGTATGTAAGGAAGAGAAAGAATGAAAAGAACTATGGAAACCTGATAACAATGAAAAGGATAATAATCGGATTCATGATCTTGTTTATTCTCTATATGTTCAAGGGTTAATATGCTTACAACCAATAAGAGAATATTGGATAAAGCCAATAAAAAGGGGTATGCAGTAGGTGCATTCAATATCAATAATCTGGAGATTCTGCAGGCAGTGATTGAGGGTGCTGTCGCTGAAAAGAGCCCTGTGATAATTCAGACTTCTGAAGGAGCTATCAAATATGCTGGATTAGAGAATTTGGCTAGTCTGGTGAAGAATGCCAGCAAGGTGAATGTTCCTGTCTCTTTGCACTTAGATCATGGCAAAGATATAAAATTGATTCGGGAATGTGTCAGGAAAGGGTGGACATCAGTCATGTATGATGGGAGTCATCTGAGTTTTGAGGAGAACATAAGGAATACAAGGAAAGTTGTTTGGATGGCACATCTTAGAGGTGTTTCTGTTGAAGGTGAATTAGGAACAATAGGGGGGGTAGAGGATGATGTTAGTTCTCGCAGAATAATATATACAGACCCTAGCATGGCAGTTGAATTTGTAAAGAGAACAAAGGTTGATGCACTTGCAATTGCTATCGGAACATCGCATGGTGCCTACAAATTTAAAGGGAAGAGTAAATTAAATTTTAAGATTTTGAAAGAGATTAAATCAATGGTAGGTAAACCTTTAGTGCTGCATGGTGCCTCTAGCATCCCAAAAGAATTGGTTGTTAAAGCAAATAAGTATGGTGCTAAGTTGGGGAAGGCAAGAGGAGTTAGTGAGCAGGATTTAAAGAAAGCAGTGAAATTAGGAGTGAATAAAGTCAATATTGACTCTGATATCAGGATTGCATTTGATGCTGGGATACGGGAAGAGCTGAAGAAGAATCCTTCTGTTTTTGATCCAAGAAAGATATTGAGTCCTGCAAAAGAATTGATAACAAAAGTTGTAAGAAGGAAAATGAGGATTTTGGGCAGTTCTGGCAAAGGATAGTTCTGATTTAAGCGGCGTTGCGTGGAAACTAGCTGGCTTTAGCCAGCTTATTAAAATAAGAAAGCCTTCTTCTGTTATGCAGAATTATCCTTGCAGTAGTTTGACTTAGCTGGCACATAGGTCTTCTTTTCATAAGCAGCTTATTTCTTGATTTGAAACTTGAATGAAAACTCTCGCTATGGCTTCTTTGATGGTACTCAGTAAGCCATTGCATCACATCATAATACAATTC
>JBDROB010000017.1:0-12284 GCA_043810355.1 Candidatus Woesearchaeota archaeon | reverse complement strand
CAGATGAGATTATCAAGGAGCTGCTTCCAGTTGAAGGAGCTGCACCAGCAGGTGAAGGAGAGAAACCAGCTGCTGGTGGAGAGAAACCTGCTGAACCACAAAAAGAAAAGAAATAGTATTGTCAAAGTCGACAGGGACCACCAGTCAATATGCTTAAAATGTCAGAATTGTATAAAAATCTTTCAGATTTTTAACACCCTAAAAAACACCTTGTGTTTTTTGGGCACAAGAAATGCATTTAGCATTTCTAGGTGTGCAAGAAAAGCAAAGCTTTTCTGAGCATTTCCATCCAGTCTATGACTGGTGGTTCTTTAGAAACAAAATTAAAATATGATTTGGTTGACTTAACCCACTCCTCCCAAAAAAGTAAGCTTTATATAGCCTAAAACTTATATCTCTTTAATTAGATATTATACAATACATTAAGCAAGATTTTAAACAAAAGTTAAACAAAAATTAGAAAGAAGGTGCATATTGGCGGATATAAGACCAAAAGCTGATTTTCTGCTTGAGGTATCCTGGGAGGTTTGCAACAAGGTTGGAGGCATTTACACTGTTATTACCTCAAAGCTTGACCAGATAAGAAATTATTATGGTGAAAATTATCTCCTTATTGGCCCATATTTTCCTGAAAAAGTTCATGGAATATTTCAAGAGGAGCTTCCTCTTGATGACATGAAAGCTGTTTTCAAGGAGCTTAAAAAAGAGAATATTCTTTGTCACTTAGGCACATGGCTTGAAAATACTAATCCAAAAATTATTCTTGTTGATTTTGCCGGGGCATTTGATAAGATAAATGAATTAAAAAGGCAATTATGGGATGATTATAAAATTGATTCACTAAGGGCAGGGCATGATTATAATGAGCCTCTCATTTGGGGTTATTGTGTTGGAAGATTATTGGACAAATTATCCTCAACTATTATGAAAAACAAAAAGGTTGTAGCACATTTTCATGAATGGCTTGCAGGGTTTCCTCTGCTCATGATTAAGAAAAATAATCTCAATATTGCAACTGTATTTACAACCCATGCGACAATATTAGGAAGGACGCTTGCCTCCAACAATTTTGATTTGTACTGCCAGCCCCATGATAAAAAATACTCTTTGGAACAATTAGATCCATTGAAAGAGGCCTATAATCATTCAATTGAGGCCAAATATGGAGTTGAAACTGCTTGTGCAAATAATGCTGATATTTTCACAACAGTCTCTGAAATAACAGGTATAGAGGCATCTTATTTATTAAAGAAAAAGCCTGATATGATATTGCCAAATGGGCTTGATATGAAAAAATTTCCCACTTTTGAAGAAGTCTCAATCAAGCACCGGCATGGCAGAAATCAGATTAAAGAATTTCTTATGACTTATTTTTTCCCATATGATCCCTTTGATCTGGATAATACCTTGGTTTATTTTCTGGCAGGGCGTTATGAGTTTAGGGACAAAGGAATTGATATTTTCATCAAGGCTTTGGGACTTTTAAATGATAGATTAAAGGCAGAAAAGAGCAAGAGTAATATTGTTGCATTCTTATGGGTTCCAGCTGGTGTAAGGGGAATAAAAAGCTTTTTGCTGGAGAACAGGACATTATATAATGATATAAAAGATTCAATTAAGGATGAAATAGAAAACATTGAAAAAAAACTAATCTATGCTTTGATATCAAACAAAGAGATTAACAACAAGACATTATTTGAAAAAGACCTTTTAAATTCCCTAAGAGCAAAAATTGGAAAATTCAAAAAAAAAGGAGACCCCCCTTTATGCACCCATGATCTCCAAGACGAAAATGACCAAATAATAAAAATGCTCACTGAAGTGGGGCTTGATAACAGGAAGGATGACAAGGTTAAGATTGTTTATTATCCAATTTATCTAACTGGGGCTGACCAGCTTCTTGATCTTGATTATTATGAAGCAATGAATGGATCCCATCTTGGCGTGTTTCCAAGCTATTACGAACCCTGGGGCTACACCCCATTAGAGGCAGGAGCTCTTGGTGTTTCTTCTGTCACAACAGACTTAGCCGGCTTTGGCAGGTTTATTGAGGGAAAAAAGGAAAACAAAAACACTGGAATCTTTGTATTGGAAAGACTTAACAGAAATGATAATGAAATAACAAAAAGCCTTGCTGATTTTATGTATTGGTTCCAAATCCTTGACAAGTATGATCGCGTCCAGAATAAGATTGAAGCAAGAAGATTGGCTAGCCTGGCAGACTGGGAATTACTTATTAAAAAATATATTGAATCACATAATCTTGCTGTAAAAAGAAAATTTTAACACAAATCTAAACACAATGAAAATCACCCATTCTTATAAAAATATTAGTCTGTCTAAAAACACTGATGGCCAGGCAAGTTTTCTGCTGACAAACAACCATGGAGGATACCTCTTGATTTCAGATTATCCCATTACAAAGTATAATGGCCTTATTATTAATAATTGTGAAGATTTTTTTAAGATTATTGATAACATCAAGATTATTGGCGAATTTCAGATAAATGAGATAATAAATAATATTTTTTCTGTTGAAACAGGGAGAAGCAATGTTAAAGAAACTTTTTTCCTCCCTCATAGTCTTAATACCCTTGTTTATCAGGCAAGTCAACCTGTTGAAATCGAGCTCACACTCGACTGCAAAAAGCTTTTTGATAACAGAGAGTTTGGCAGATACTACAAAGTTTATAGAAAAGAAGGCAAGATTGCCATACGCTTTGATAAAAGAAATGAAGACAATTCCCTCGAGCATGGAGAGTACACTCTTTTTGTTGTTCTTGATATAGATGGTCCTGAGACAGAAATCCATGAGAGCTGGCAGCACAGGCTTTACCAGCTTGATTCTGAGAGGGCAAGCCCCCCTTATGAAAGGTATGTTTATTCATTAAAGCCAATAATTAGCAAAAGATTAGTAATAAGCGCAGGGATGAATGAAGAAAAAGCCTTTGAGGAAAACAAGATTGTGTGTGAAAACATTGAATTACTAAAAATAAAACAGGCGGGCATGCCTCCGAAATTTAAGAAAGCCCCCTTATTAAATAAGCTAAAAGATCCTGAACAAAAACTAGCTTATTATAATGCTGTCAATTCTCTGAGAACATTAATAACTACTGTAAATGATGAAAAAAATATTTTTGCTGGCTTGCCATGGTTTAATCAGTTCTGGACCAGGGATTCTTTAATAAGCCTGATTGGTGTTGAGGATAAAAAATTAGTTAAACAGACTCTTCTAAATTATCTTGATATAATAGGTGATGACGGCAGGCTTCCAAATAGAGTTCCTTTATCTGGTATTGGCTGTGCTGATAGCATTGGCTGGCTGTTCCTTAGAATAAAGCAGTTTATTGATGAGTTTATTGATGAAAAAAACTTTGCAAAAAATGAAATCAACATTATCATAGAGAGACTTAAGAAATCTGTTGACTTAATCTTTGACAATTATCACTCTAATGGCTTGATAAGGAACAATTCGCAGGAAACTTGGATGGACACTGTTTATAATGATGATGGAAGATCTGGATATAGGATTGAGATCCAGGCATTGACACTGAATATGCTGAATCTCTGTTTTGCATTAACAAATGAGAAGAAATATAAAAACTTAGAGAAAGATTTGCATGAAAAAACAAGAAATAAATTTTTTAAAGAGAATTTCTTGTCTGATGGCAGCGAAGACAATCTTGTTCGCCCAAATGTATTTATTGCCTATTATGCCTATCCAAAATTGCTGAATAAAAAAGAATGGGCTAAATGCTTCGATAAGGTTATAGACAGTTGCTGGCTTTCCTGGGGCGGGTTTTCATCTCTGGATAAAAAAGATCCTTTGTTCCAGCCTTTGTATACTGGTGAAAACAATATTAGTTATCACAGGGGTGATTCATGGTTTTGGCTCAATAATTTGGCTGCCATATGCTTGTTTGACCTGAACAAGAAAAGATATGGCAAATACTTAAGAAAAATACTTGATGCAAGTGTTAAAGATAATTTATGGAAAGGAGCTGTTGGTCATTGTTCTGAGGTAAGCTCTGCTATAGAGCAAAAGGCAGAGGGGTGTGCAGCTCAAGCATGGAGTGCTGCTTTATTGGTTGAGTTAATTGAGAAAGTTAATAAGAAATAGCTCATTGTTTATTGAAAATCTCACATCGCGAGATTTTGTTTGGGATGGTGAATACCCCGCACTTTAGTGCGAGATTTTCAATCCCAAAAATTTGCCAGCTATATTAGCAAGCCGTAATACCCCAACCTTTAGGTTGGGGATAGGCGAGCATATTAATGGATTGGCAAATTTTTGTTATTCTTACAGTGTAAATGGTTGGAATTCAATTTGGAATTCAATCCAATTATGTGTTTATCTGGCATTTTAACAACTTACCATAACCAAATACAATGATTGGGCCCATCCCAAAGGAGAGTTCTCATTATGGATGTCAGTTCCTGCAAAATAAAGCTCTGGAAGCTCTTTCTTCTCATTAGCAGATTCAATAGTCTTTCTGTAATAATAAGCGTATTTTCTTGGATTCTTTAGTTGTTTATAAATTATTGCCAGCCAGGGGAATCCCATTGTCCATTCTGCTTCTCTTCCATTTCCTTCTCCATAATAATGGTCTCCGAGATATCTGAGGATTCCCCTGTTTCTTACTAAAACTTCCTCAACATTTGTCAAAATCTGGTTTCTTTGTTCTTCTGAAACAATGTTAAATGGGTAAATTAATGACAATAATGCAAGGTCAACTGGCTTTGTTCTTGATTCTCTTGGCAGCATATTATTAAGGGCTTCTTGTCCATTGTCAATCATCCATTGAGGAACATCGATCTTTGAGATTTTCTGTATTTGCTTAAGTCCAGCCAGGCATGCACCTACTGAACTTGCATGCACTTCCTCATTTTCCTCCCACATTCCATTGTCCTTATCATGCCAATATTCAACTGATTTTAGATAATAAACTAATTTCTGAATTATCCTTTTGTCATTCCTATTCCTAATTATCTTAATTCCTTTGTTCTCCAGATCTCCAATCTTGAACAAAAACGCTCCAATTGCATCATTCTGCTTATTACCCCAGTTCTCCAAAATCTCATCTGATGTTATTGGGTTATATCTTGCATGGATGTATTGATGATTGTATCTTGGTTTCTCCTTGATTGCATAATCAATTTTCCACTCATGCTTAAGAAATACATTTAATAGAGTCCTATATATTCTTTTTAGGCTCTTTGTCTTTTTTAAAGCTTCAAATCCAAGTGACTCATAGATATTGTCTCTTATCCATGCCTGGTTGTAGCCTGTTGCTGCTGCATTGCTAGCTGACAAAAGCCCTGATCTGTTTTGAAGTCCTGTCAATATCCTAATTGAGCTAGTTATCATTTTATTTCTTCACTTCTTTCAGTCATTTGCCCAGAACCACTGATCAGATATCAGTGGCAGGTGAAAGCAGATATCATATGAAGCATATGAATCTGTCTTTGAGCACACTGAGAGATTTGAAAAGCAAATTTCTAGTGTACAAAAAATCATTTAGCATTTTTTAATGTGCTTTGAAATGCTCAGAAATTTTTAAAAAAAAATTCTGGCATGCCAAAAATGCTATGATTCTTTTTTAAGCATTTTTTACAACCAAAATGAAGATTGTCTTCCTGCCACTTGTCAAAGACTAGTGGAAAATTTCTTACATTTCTAAATCAACTGCTTTCTAGCATATTTCATGCATTCCTGTAATTTTATATACTCAAACATATACATCATAATACACATTATTTAGTTGTGGTGTATACTATTAATATTTAAATATTTCTATTATTACTACTCTTTAGAAGTTAATAATATTTATATATAATACATTGGAGGCTCTAACTATAATAGTAGAAATATAATAATATTTATATAATAAAGTGTGGGATAAAAATTAGTAGGAGAGATGTATCAAAAAGATTTATTAATCACGATTCTAATAGTTCTGCCAAAAGAAGCTTTTCCTATCTTAGGCATCTAATCCTAATTGCTCTTTTGGATGGCACCCAATCAATAAACCAAGTCTCCAACAATTCAGGAATAAACTGGAAGACTGTTGAAAATCATATGCCTTACTTAGTGGGAAAAGGATTTGTCAACACCCTTCACAGATCAAACTACCTCACACTATGCGAACTGACAGAAAAAGGGAGAAAATACCTTGATTTCCTGAAAAAACGTTATCAAAAGAAGCATGTACACCAGCTTGATCTTGGAAACATTGACAAAATCAGTGAAATTGAGAAGGAATTCTTTAGAGAGGTTGTTATCAAGGCTGGGGATGGTTTCTAGTGAAAGTCCTCATGTTTGGCTGGGAATTCCCCCCTTTTAACTCTGGAGGTCTGGGAGTTGCGTGCCAGGGCCTCACAAAAGGCCTGGCTAATCAGGATATTGAGGTTACATTTGTTGTTCCTTATGCCCCAAAACAGGTAAGTGCTGAGCATGTCAAGCTTTTGGATGCGTCCAGGAGCTATGGCAATATTAAAGTAAAAATCAAGGGAATCCCTTCATTAATGGCTCCTTACATGACTTCTGATGGTTATAGCAATGCATTAAATCACGCACAATTGCATGAAGGAGATCCAAATTATGGGGCAAACATCTATGAGGAGGCAGAGCGATATGCAAAAAAAGCTGAATTAATAGCTTTGTCAGATGATTTTGATGTTATCCATGCCCATGACTGGATGACATACAAGGCAGGAATAAATGCCAAAAAAGCAATAGGAAAGCCTCTTGTATTGCATATCCATTCAACAGAGTTTGACAGGACAGGGGGAAACAACAATGAGTACATATACAGCATTGAGAGAGAGGGATTTTATAATGCAGACATGATTTGTTCAGTCTCACAATTCACAAAAAACAAGGTTTGTTTTCATTATGGGGTGAATCCAGGAAATGTGACAGTTGTCCATAATGCTATTGAGTTTAACAACAATGTTCTTAGCCAGGAGAAGTTCAAGCTAAAGGACCACTATAAGATTGTGCTGTTCCTGGGCAGAATTACAATTCAAAAGGGGCCAGATTGGTTCTTATACACTGCAAAAAAAGTATTTGAAAAGGATCCTAATATCAAGTTTGTGTTTGCAGGCTCTGGGGATATGGAATTAGGGATTATAGAAAAAGCAGCAGAGCTTGGAATTGCCCATAACATTATTTTCTCTGGATTCTTGCGAGGCAGGGATATTGACCGGGCTTATCAAATGGCAGACCTTTATGTGATGCCGTCTATTTCAGAGCCATTCGGTTTAACTCCCTTAGAAGCAATGCGGAATGGAACTCCTGCAATTATCTCAAAGCAGAGCGGTGTTTCAGAGGTCATCAATAACTGCATTAAGGTTGATTTCTGGGATACAGAAAAAATGGCTGAAAAAATTCTCGAAGTTCTTCACAATAAATCTTATCATCATGAATTGAAGATAAAAGGGCAGCAGGAAGCAATGAAATTCAATTGGAATGAGCCTGCCAGAAAGTGCATTGATGTATATAATAAGGTAATAAAAGAAAACATGGGTGAAATCAATGGTTAGCACCTGCTTTTATTTTCAAGTGCATCAACCATTCAGGCTGAAAAAATACGGCCTCTTTGATATTGGAATGAACTGCAATTATTTTAATGAGAACAAGAACAAATCAATCTTTGACAAAGTGTCAAAAAAGTGCTATCTTCCTGCAAACAGCCTGATGCAGTATCTCTTGGAGAAAATCCCTGAATTCAAGATAAGCTATAGCTTTAGCGGCATCTTTCTGGAGCAGGCAGAGAAGTACAATCCAAAAGTGCTGGAATCATTCCAGAGGCTTGTTGACACTGGAAAAGTGGAGATATTGAGTGAAACATATTATCACTCACTTGCATTCTTTTATTCAAAGAAAGAGTTCAAAGAACAAGTCAGAATGCACAACAAGAAGATAAAGGAAGTGTTTGGATTTAAACCAAAGGTTTTCAGAAATACAGAGCTTGTTTTTAACAATGAGCTGGCGAATTTTATAGAAAAGATGGGTTACAAGGGAATTTTAGCTGAGGGAGCAGACCATATTCTCAGGGGGAGGTCCCCAAACTTTGTTTATCATCCAAAGACAACAAAAAAGATCAAGCTCTTGCTTAAGAATTACAAGCTTAGCGATGATATTGCCTTTAGGTTCTCAAGCCAGGAATGGAAAGAATGGCCATTGAATGCAGAGAAGTTCAGCCAATGGGTGAATGCAATAAATGGGAATGGCCAGACTGTAAACCTGTTTATGGACTATGAGACAATAGGCGAGCATCAATGGGCTTCAACAGGAATATTCGGATTTCTCAGAAGGCTTCCAGAAGAGTTGTTAAAGAATCCAGACAATGATTTTAAGACACCTTCAGAGGTTATTCAGGCTTACCCTTCTGTTGCAGAGCTTGACATTCATCATCCTGTGTCATGGGCAGATGTTGAGAGGGACATGAGCGCATGGTTAGGCAACAATATGCAAAGAATTGCTATAGAAAAACTGTATTCACTAGAACCAAAAGTATTAAAAATAAAAGACCCAAATATAATAAAAGACTGGAGATGCCTGCAAATAAGCGACCATTTTTACTATATGTGCACAAAATGGTTCAATGACGGGGATGTGCACAAGTATTTTAACCCTTATGACAGGCCTCATGACGCTTTTGTCTCATTCATCAACATATTTAATGATCTTCAGCTGAGAATAAATGAAAAATTGAAAGTGTGAAAATATGAGGTGATAACAGCCCCAAAATAACATTAAAAATGCCAGGAATTTTCCATCAGTTTTTAATTGGTGGATGAAAGCCAATATTTATCCAAAGGTGCAAACTTCCTGAGCATGCTCAAGAACTGTGGTATTTGACAGAATTAAAAGAAAAGGAGGAAATAAAAATGTCCATGAAAAACAATGCGAGAAAGAACATCTTCGCTAACGTCCCAGCAGACAAAGAGTTCTGGCTATCAAACGGCGCTGTAGTGAAAAATCTATTTGGGCTCTCAGAGAGTCTTGAGAGTATGGATGACTACACATTTTCCCAGCATGTGAATGGTGAGAAAAACGACTTCAGCAACTGGATAAAAGATGTTATAGGAGATAATGACCTGGCAAATAAATTAGCTGAGAGCAAAAGCAGGGGAGATCATACAATAAAAATACTAAATCACTTTGTAGAAAAGCTTAAATAAAAGTTATTTTAATTTTAAAAATTTAAAAAAAGGTGATACAACATGCCTGGAATGAAGATCGATAAAAAGCAAGCGAAAGAGTTTCTGAAAGATGTTAACCCAGACAAAAGCTTTTGGATAAATAATGGGCCTATAATCAATAATTTAAAACAGCTTCCCAAAGCAATTGAGAAAATTGATGATAACACCTTTAGATATCATGTGAACAAGGAAAAGAATGACTTCAGTAAATGGATTGATGAAACTATTGGCGACAAAACTTTATCCAGAAATTTGAGAGGAATAAGGACAAAACAAGTTTTCCAAAAAAAACTCATGTCAAGGATTCAAGCACTAAGAAGGATAGAATAAGTGGGATTGTCTGGAATTAGGAAAGAATTTACCATGAGCGAGCTAAGAAAGGATTATATCCTTGATCAGTGGGTTATGATCAATGAAAAAAGAGGAAAAAGGCCAAATCAATTGAAGATAGATTCTTCTAAAGACGATAAAATCAAAGGCAAAATCTGTTTTTTCTGTCCTGGAAATGAGCATATGACTCCTCCTGAAATAGGAAGGGTTGAAGAAAAAGGATATTGGATAATACGATGGTTTCCTAATAAGTTCTCTTTGTATTCTCCAGATGCAGATCCAAGGATAAAAAATAAAGGAATTATGACATATGCAGGTGGATGTGGATATCATGAGGTTATTGCAGAGACAAATGACCATAACAAACAATTGTGGGATCTTAGCATAGATCACATAAAGGAAATTCTAAAGGTTTATACCTTGCGGATAAATGAGCTCTCAAAGAAAAAGAATGTTTCTTATGTCTCAATTTTCAAGAATCATGGTGAGAAAGGGGGGGCTTCACTCAGGCATTCACATACACAGCTGGCTACTCTTCAAATCCCTCCTCCAAGGGTTATTGATGAAATAAAAGCTTCCCATAATAAAAAAAAATGTTTATACTGTTCAATAGTCAAAAAAGAAAAAAAATCCAAAAGGCTTGTCTTTGAAAACAAGAACTTTATTGCAATAGCACCATATGCCTCACGTTTTAATTATGAGGTTGGGATATTCTCAAAAAAGCATTTTAAATCAATGCATGACTTTGATGATTCCCAATTAAGCGATCTTGCCCACTTAATGAAAAGAATATTGTCAAAGCTTAAGATATTAAACTGCTCTTATAATTATTATTTCCATTATGCTCCTAAAGGCAAAGACCTTCATTTTCACATTGAGATAATACCAAGAATTGAGGCATGGGCTGGATTTGAGTTTGCATCAGGCATTATTGTAAACACTATTAGCCCTGAAACTGCTGCTGCATTTTACAGAAAAAAGGTCAAATCTGATAGCTAATATGCTTAATATGTTCAATAGTTAATCTATATTATATCTAATGGGTTATATGGGGGTTTGGGTTCTTATTGTCTTATTGGGTTCTAAAACTTAAAAAAATCATCCAAAATATTTATAGTTTCATCTTTTGATTTTACTGATAACAATTTATCAGCCAAATAATCATTTTTAAACACGTCTCTGATCCAGGTACTAAAGTCATTCCTCTTTTTGTTAACATGCAATTCAAAAGTTGAATCATTGATTTCTTTTAAATTATGGAACAATTCTTTAATATCTCTAATTACCCTTCCGTCCTTCATTCTGAAATATTTTTCAGGATCAGTTAAGTATATGTTTCCAATTGACGCATTTTCTAAAATCATTAACATCTCTTCCCTTGTTTTTACTGCACTAACTTTCTTTGCCAATTCCTCATTTCCCACAACATGCTTAATCCAATCACTGAAATCATTTCTTCCTTTTGAAATATGGTGATTAAAAGTGTCATTATCAATTACTTCCACTAAGCTCATAAGTTCATGAAGGTTCTTTGAGGTCATTCCATTTTTCATAACAAAACATTTGTCAGGAGACACATCCTTGTAGAATTCCAGCTGGTTTAATATCCTCTGCAGCTCCTCTGTTTTTGCATTAATTCCCCTCTCCTGTTCCAAGAGAATAATCTTGTCTTCTTCTAAAAACTTCTTTTGCGCCACCCATCTCTCTTCTAATCGCTTTAACTGGTGCAACTGTTCAAACAAACCATGTTCAAGATGTTCTTTACTCTTTGTTTTTCCTTTTTCTTGGGGATGGAAATACCAATAATCTTTCATTCTTTTTGAAAAATCTTGTCTTAATATACCCTCGTTTATGCCTTTTTCTTCTACAACAGAAAGGAGTTCTGAGAAAAAGCCCTTATCCATTTCTGTTCCAGCCTTGGGTTTTTCTAAATGATGTTGAATAGGCTCTTTTTTATCTTCACTTTGTTCTACTTTCTTATCTTTCCCTATTTTCCCAAGTTCCTTAACTGTTTTTTCTTCCTCAGGCGGTTTTTCATCTTCTAGAGGCGGGAAATCATCAGGAATCCCTTCATCGCTTTCTTTCTCTTCATCTGGTTCTTCCTTTTCTTTGCCTTCTTCCCTCTCTTTTGGCTTATCTCCTGCTGGTTCTTCTTCTTTTATTGTATCTTCTGCTAAAGAAGGCAATTCATCAGGCACATCTTCTTTGATAGCTGGAGCTTCTTCTTTCTTTTTTAATAAACCTGTAAAAAACTTTTTAACCATCCCCAAACCTCTTTTTATATTACTTTTTTATACTTTGAGTTTAAAAAGTTTTGTAATTATTCCTGAGTGAAAATATATTAAAAATGGAGTGTAGAAATCACCCGCAAAATTGAGCGGCTCAATGCGCAAATGTGATGTGTCAAAAATCATAACTTATGATGGTTTTAGGGGCTTATAGCCATTTCGACCGCCAAAACTTATAAAAAAATTTCATTGGGTCTAAATGTCAGAAATTGTATAAAAATCTTTTAGATTTTTAACACCCTAAAAAACGCTCTGCGTTTTTTGGGCACAAGAAATGCCTTAAGCATTTCTTAGTGTGCCAGAAAAGCAGAGCTATTCTGAGCATTTCCACCAGTTTTTAACTGGTGGCTGAAAGCCATTCCCAATATTGGAATCAGAAAAATGCTCAAAAATGCAGAACATTTTTGGCATGCCAGAAATTTTATTAAAATTTCTGAGCATTTCTGAGCACTAAGA
>JBDROB010000016.1:0-9690 GCA_043810355.1 Candidatus Woesearchaeota archaeon | reverse complement strand
CTCTTTGAAATCCTTTGGATTTCTAAGACCCTAATCAATCTTAGATTGATTGGGCACAAAAAACCTTTGGTTTTTTAGTGTGCCAAAAATTGCAAAGCAATTTTTAAGCATATTGACTGGTGGTGGTCGGATTTTTTTGATCAAAATCAAAGATATAACAAATTTTATATATTAGTATGAATACCCCTTATATTACAATGAAATTAACAGTAGTATTGGAAGAACAGGAAGAAGGAGGTTTTACAGTCTATGTTCCTATTTTGCCAGGTTGTATATCTCAAGGAGATAATAAAGAGGAAGCTCTTAAGAATATAAAGGAAGCTATTGAATTATATCTGGAAGCAGATGTTAATGATCTTGTCGAGTTCAAAGGAGAGCAAGTCAAGGTTTTAATATAATGAAGCTTCCCTTGATTTCTGGATTAAATGTTATTAAGCGTTTGAAAAAAGCAGGATTTATCGCTACTAGGCAAAAAGGATCTCATGTAAGGCTAGAGAAATTTGATGGTGAAAAAACAATAAAGATCACTGTGCCGCTTCACCCAGAGATTAAAAAAGGGACATTGAATAGAATAATAAAAGATGCTGGTTTAACATCAGAAGAGTTTGATAATCTCAAGTAGAAGTAAAATCTAAAAATCTAAAAAAAATCTGAAAATTATAAAAAAATAAAAAGAAAAACTAAAAAGAAAAACTACTTTCTTTTCATATTCTGGTCTTCTAGCACAACTGATCCAGCATGCATCCTTCTCATTCTTCTTCTTCTTCTGCCCCTTCTCCTGCCCATTGCTCCGATAGCTGCTGCAAAAAATACAAGCAGTCCCGCACCAATTATCAGCAATATGATCAGCAAAAAGGTGTAATCCTGGCCCTGACATGGTCCTGTTGTGCATGATCTTACAGTTATCTGCACTGGCTTTTTGTAGACTGGCGATCTTACAGTCTGTGCAACAACTCTTCCTGTTGGCCTAGCTGCTGGCAGTATCTGTACCAGCACATTCTCAGGCTGTCTCTGTTCGACATATTGCAGATAGGTTGTTGAAGTTGTGGTTGCAGGTTCTGAAACTGTCTCATAACAGTCTGTAACTACTAGATTGGTTGTTTCAGTCGCTCCAAGCTTGCCGTCATAATAAGCCTTTACTGCTATAGGATATGATCCTTGTGCAATGTCATCTCCGATTATCAGGTTGTATGATTTCATGAAATAGTCATCATCAGGATTTTCTCCAATCTCAAGACCTTCCTCACTGATGTCTATTCCAAGTGCGCTGTTCTCAATGGTTATCATCACATCCTCTTCCTCTTCTTCTCCTACATTAACAACTTCTGTTGTCAGGCTTGTGACCCTGTTGCACTCGACTTGTGAAGGGCTTAGGTCTGCTCTGATGATCCTTAGGTCATGCTTTTCCCTGTCAACCTCTAATGTGATCTTCCACTCATCCTCATGGTCAGTGTTGTTCTCATCCTCTCCTTCAGCCAGTATTATCACATCAAATTCATCTTCTTCAGCATTCAGCGGGATGTCGAATTTGATCTTGAACCTTTCGCAGTCATCTGATTTGATATCCTCTTCATCAGATTCTTCTTCAAGGTCATCGCCATCATCAATATCTTCGATTGTCACTGTCAGCTGGACATTCTCAATATCTATGTCAGCTGCATCTGAGAACTCATTGCAGACTTCTATGTCAAACTCAACCTCTGATCCAGGCAGTGCCTCGTTCCTTATCTTGTCTCCATTATCTACCTTGTCATCGTCTCCGTCGACATCTACTTCCACTTCCCTTATCCTTAGTTTTGGCGCTTCTGTCACTTCAACAGAATATGATTGGGTGTCATTTCCGCCAAATCCGTCTTCAACAATCAGGCTGACATTGAAGTCCCCTAATACAGCAGGTGTCCAGGATATGATTCCTGTTCCACTGTTGATAGCCATTCCTGACGGATTATTTGTCAATGAATAGGTCAATGTGTCTCCTTCTTGATCATCTGCATTGACATCATACCTGTATTCCTCATCTTTGTAGGCTTTTGTCAAAGGTGATGATGTTATTGTCGGTGCATGGTTTGTCAGGATGATGAATACTGTGAAATGATCAACATCAAACTCCACCATTCCATCCTCTGTTGGTGGTGGTGTGTTGTCAACTAATGTGCAGAAATCGCACTCTTGGTTGATATCATCTCTTTCTGTGGTGAATCCTGAATTGTACATTATCTGAGGTGATTCTAAATATGATTGCTGTAATAATGTTATTGTGCCTGGCTCTCCGTCAAATATCGGAAGTGCAATTGTATCGATTCCGATTGCTCCAGTTGTTATCAGTATGTCTCCATCAATTCCAGGTCCTCTGAATATTGGTATTTCTGAGACATCAAATGGTCCTGGCAGGAATATCTTTCCAACTCCTACTATCTCAAATGTGACATTTGTCGCATGCCTTAGCTCAAACTCTGTCCATGTGCTGAAATCAGTTGTGTCTCCATTAAAATCATCTGTTATAGGATAGCTTGTCTGTGTAAGGTCCCATGTGAATGATGTATAGCCGTCAATCACTGCAGTGATGTCATGCTCAAACCTTCCTTGTGCACCATTCCCTATATATTTGAACTCATCTCCAGTCTTGTTGAAGACTCCGTCAACATACCAGTCTGCGTCAACTCCTGTTGGCAGTCCTATTGAGAAATCCTGTGTGCCATTCTCAACTATGTATATTGGGACATCTGGGTCAGGTATTACAGGCCCTATTGTGCAGTCTTCTATATCAAATGTAGCCACTGCATTCTCTTCCTTGATAAAGAAGTATTTTACTTTGATGTCAAGGTCATGTTCTCCTGTCTCAAGCAATATTGGTGTTAGGTTCAAGATAGTGTTTGACCTTGTATTTGCTGCAATCAAAGGCACAACATAGTCCAAGTCAACTCCAATATCATTGTTTATGACAGAAACATTCACATTATTCTGGTCAAACAGTCCTGTGTTGACAATTGATAGGTTCAACTGTGCGTCTACAAGGCATACCATTGGATTTTGCAATACTTCTGCTTTCTCTATCAACAATGTGTTGTTCTTTTTTGAAACATTCAGGAATACATGGATTTTGTCTCCAAAGCTTGTATGTGCTTCATCAATGTCTTTTGCTTCTATTATGAGCTCATATATTCCTTCATCTATTATTGCTGGCAGGTTGAAGTCAAAGCTTTTTGTCACTGTGTTTCCTGCAGGCAAGTGATTGATATACTCAAGTCCGCTTAATCCTAATGATACAATCTCATATGTGACATCTATTCCAAATAAGTCATCATCATTAAGATTGTTCTTTACAGGTACATTAATAACAACACTTGAGTATGGTTTTGCATCAAGCACTGAGTTATTGACAACCATGTTTGATACATCATCTATAATAACCTGCACAGGTGATAATTCTATTGTAGGTATTACTGTAAATGTGATTACTTCTTCATCTGTTCCGCCATTGCCATCGCTTACTGAGAACAGTATGTCAACTGTCTTCTTAGTCCCTAATGGTGGCAGGTAAGTGAATAATCCTGTTGAAGGGTTCAATGACCCAAATGTTGCATTTGTTGAAAAGGTCAATACATCATTTGTAGGGTCAATATCAGTTGCACTCAATTGCATGCTGAAGCTTTTGCCTTCATGTGCTGTCTTATCGCCTATTGAGTTAAGTACAGGTGCATCATTTGTATTTATTATTGTGAAAGTTACAATCTCTGAATCTGATCCTCCTTGATCATCTGTTACAGTCACTAAGACATCACGCACTCCAACATCATTATTTGTTGGTGTAAAGCTGATAACTCCGCTTGCGCTGTTTATTTGCACTAATGAACTGTTGGTTGAATATGTCAGGATTTCTGCTGTATTATTGTCTGTTGCAGTGACAGTCAGCTGAAATAGAGTATCTTCTGTGGCTGTCTGTGGCCCGATTGGATCAAGTACTGGATCAACATTTATCTCAGGCACTACACTGCAGTCAAATGTTATTAAAGTTACCAAGTCATTGAAATCACCATTCCCTCCATTGTCAAATGTGTCAGTATAGATGCTTGCACATGTGTATCCGCCATATCCATCTATGCTGAACTGTGAATTTGTGCTGAAAATCATCTGGTCTCCAGTGTCAAAATACCCGTTTCCCTGAAGATGTGAAGGAACATTGTCATCAACTGCTCCAATATATGTATGTCCTGCATTATCTCCATTGAGCACAGTCACTTTATACATCTTTCCAGCAGTGGCTTTGATGCCGTCTAATAATAATTTTCCTCTTACATAATTTACCATCAGGTCGTCTGTTGCATTTGCAGGTGCTCCTGAACTGGCTGTCTGGAACATTAATTGTGTTGAATTTGCGCAATTGCTGCTTGAGTCGCATGAGCCTACCTTATAATTGTAGGTTGTCAAAGGTGAGAGTCCATTCAATATGATGGTATGTGATGTTGTCATTGCTGGATTTGATCCCTGGTTGACAAGGGTTGTCTCGCCATAATATACTTTTGAGTCAGAATTCTCATTTGTCGTCCAGATTACTGTAGCTGAATCATCTGTTGTGACTGCTCCAATCCCGCTTATTACAGGAGGTGTTGTGTCTGGTCCTGCTGTTGATATTGTGACTTGTGTATCTCCTAGGATTGAAGCTGCTGTGCTCATTCCTTCAAATGCATATGTTCCAGCAAAGTTTTTTACACCTGGTTCATTAGGCACAGTCAATTGATAATTGTAAGTGATGCTTGTCGCTCCGCTTAGGACTGTCCAGAATATATGAGGTGGATTAGTTGCACTGTCACCCCCTCCATTATTTGTCACAGTCCATGAAGTTGATGGATATGTCTCATCCATAAGGTAGAAGGTCTCCCCTCCGTCCACAACTACATCCAGTGTCACAGTCAGTGTGTCTCCTGGACTTACTGTGGCTGCAGAAAAGCTTCTGGTAACACTAGAAGCAAAAGCAGCTGGCAGTATCAACATACTTATTAGTACTAATAAAATTATTTTTCCTTTTCTTATTTCGTTTTTCATGAGCATCCCACCCCGGTTTTCCAGTTTGATATTGTATTTAATAAATCAGTAATTATGACATTTCCAAGCTTCCATTCATTTATATAATCCAGCACTTCAAGGATTTCAACACATCCATTGCAGTTTGTGTCAGCTTGAGTATTGCAGTCTCCTCCACCATATGTGACTTGAAGGTATGGCTTGTATGTTTCTTCTAGATTATTGTTTGAGAAGAACTGCGCATAATTTCCCTCTGATGTTTCTTGTGCACTCACTAATGCTATTGAAAGTATTCCGTCATTCTCGTCAATTATTGGCATGACATTAAATTCAACCCTGTTTCCTGAACTTATTATCTTTGAATCGACCAATGTTGAATGGCTTGGAGCATTGCTCCATTTTATTGAAGATTGGCTCCATGAGTCACTGCTTACATAGTATAATTGTGTTGTGAATGATCCGATCCTGGCTACTGGATCAATGCTGAAAACTGCATTGGTTATTGTCTTTCCATCCAATGGAGACAGGTCAAATTTTAGATAACTTCTGTGTTTCCCATGATTTTCGTCATTTCCGACACGAAGATCATAATTATTGAATGTGCTTCCTGCTGCAGAGCTGTCTGTATAAGCATCATCGCTTGGATAGATTTTTTCAGTTCCTGCTATTACAGTTTGTATTGCCATTATCATCATAAGCAGCCAGATTATTTTTTTCATTCATCCACCTCTTTTATGGGTCATACTCCCAGGTAGTTGAGTTTGTTGCTTTCATCCAGTATGATACTCCTGGAACTAATTCAAATGAGTTGAACCATCCGATGCTGTCATAGTGCACAGCGACCTTGAAATTTCCATTTGATTCTCTTCTGGAGACTTCAATCACTTCAGGTGGAAGGTATGTCAGATGCTTGTTGCTTGATCCTGACACGCCTACTAGGTTCATTCCCTGATTAAGGGGAACGCTCTGATGTTCAGTTATAGTTATTCCTTCAATTGTCTCTGAGACTGCTGAATCTGAGAATGCCACATATCCTATATTGTTTGCCAATGTTGTGACCTCAGGGAATGCTCCTGAACTATATCTTACTATTGAAGTTATTGCTGAGCTGAAAAGATCATCTTTTTCATATGAATTGACAAGTACTGGTATTGAGATGAAATTTGCTCCTAATACCATATTGACAGGGATTGTCACAACTTCACCTGTTACAGTGAATTCAAAGACATCTGTTTGGCTTTCCTGTCCTGATGTGTCATTTGCATAAATATAGTATGATACGACATCTCCTTCAACAAAAGTTCCTATATTTGCACTCCATATGCTGCTTACATTTGTCATATCTATGGATTGCTCTGATCCTCCATTGACAGTATAATACAGAATTATCTTATCAGGCAAGGTTTCTTCTATCTCAACCAATACTTTTATTGCAAGTCCTTGGCTTGGGATTGCTGGTTCTGTGTATGGATCTGCAAGAAATATTGGTGCAGATGGGTCGTCAAGTGTCAAGGGATTGCAGTCATCATCTTTTCCATTATAGAGGATCTCTGTCATCCCAATATTTACCAATGGATCAGTGTCATCGCAGTCATCTGCTCCTATATATCCGTCTCCATCTCCATCCAAAAGCCATGCCATTGAATTCTTGAAAAGCTGTCTTGAGGCAGCTGTCCAATAATGTGAATCAGTGATTCCAAAAAAGACAGTATTTGCATTTATATAAGTGGTGTCTCCTTCTTTCTCAAGTATGTCGCCTGCCCTTACAGTGCCGATGACAATATCTTCAAAATCAGAAACCTTTGAGGCTATTCCATCAATATTGCTGTATTTATTGTATTGATTCATGTGATAGATATCAGGAGTAGCGCTTGTATAGACCTGGACATCCATTTGGGTAAATCCTTGTGTAATTGTGTGATCCAACTGGTTAAGATTTATGTGGAAAGGTACATTCTGGTGTGATTTTGATATTCTTTTTGTCCATCCCCATTCTTCCATATCTCTTCCATTGACTAGAAGTGCTTTATAGTCATTTACAGGGATATCTTCTGCATTATCAAAATCCTCATTATTTAATAATATAAAGCCATAGCCTGAAAAATTTGTACTTTCTGGATCACTACTATCAATACTATCACTATCTATCAATTCATATGTCAGGTTGAGCTCATCTATGACTTCAATGTAGTCATGGTTCGGACTCAATGGATTTGATAATACATATGCCACATCTGTTGCATATGCTGTTGTTGCAAATGCCAGCAATAGACCAATAAACAATAATATTTTTGTTTTCATTTTATTTTCACCTTTGTTATTGATAAATATATTATTATGCCGATTACGACAATTATAAGAATTATGAATATCCCTATAAGTGGGCTTCTTGATGATCCATCTTCTTGTGCATCATCATTTGAGCTTATTGTGTCAGGTGTTGGTTCTGGGGTTTTGTCATCTCCTGTATCTTCAATATCTGATTCAGTTGCAGTTGTGTCTTCTTGTGTTGTTGTAGTTGTTGGGACATTTCCATTTTCATCTGCCACTATTATCACAAGGGTCTGTGCCAATGCTGCACCCACCTGGTTTCCGACTTCTGTGAATTTTACAATCAGGTCACCTTGATATACTCCAGCTTCATCTATAATGATATTGTAGAAGACTTCTTTTCTTTCATCTGCCTGCATCAAGAATTCTTTTTCTCCTAATGTCATTATCTCATTAAGGGTTGAGTCAGGATTAAGTTTAATTGTGACACTATAATTGTTGTTATTGTTTATGATCACACTTTCTTCAAACATCAAAGGCCCTTCATCAGTTATGTTATGGTATAATACCATCTTAGGCTTGTCTATTGAAGCAGTCAGAGCATGAGCTGATGCTATGATCATTAATGCAATGATTAGATATATTGCTTGTTTTTTCAATTTATTCCCCCCATATTCATTTTTTTTTTATTCTTATCAATTTTTGTTATTATAATTATATACACAGCTAATCCGATTAAAACAATTATTATTATGATTATGAGTCCTATCAATGCATTTGGTCTTTTCACTTCTCCATCAATGAGTGTTGTTGTTGTCTCTTCTGATTCAGTTGTTGTTGTCTCTTCTGATTCTGATATTGTGATTGGTTCAGGCATTGTTGTGCCTGGAAATTCACCTTCACCATTGACATTGATTGCAATCCTCTGCTCTAGGGCAGCGCTTGTACTTTCATCATCTGCTTTTGTGAACTTTACCATGATTTTTCCATCATATATTCCTGGTTGTGTTATTGTGATCTTATAGAATGCTTCTTTCTCATCATTTGGAGACAATTCAAAATTTGTCTCATATATCTCTGTCCTGCCTGCTAATGCATCCAATGGCTCAAGCATGATCTTTACTGCATAATCATTATTGTTCTTTACAATCACGCTTTGTTCAAATACCAATGGTCCTTCAACTGTGATATTTTTATATAATATCATTTTTGGTTTTCCTATGGTTGCTTCTAGAGCAAAGACTGACGAGATTAATACTAGAAATACAAGTATGTACATTATATGTTTATTTCCCATTAATTTTCCCCCAAATTAAAAAAAATTAAAGTATACAACCCTTTTTTGATATGTCAGAAATATACCACTGGTCTACATGACCAGTGGACAATAGTCCACAATCCATTTTTGGAAGGTGGTATATTTCTGAGCATGCTCAAAGTCGGCAGGGTGAGCGAAGCGAACATGCCACCAGTTTATTGACTGGTGGTCCCTGCCGACTTTGATACTATTTTATAATGAATAAACTAAATATTATATTTAAACACTATTGTATAAAGAAATATAGAATTGAACAACTATTCTTACTAATATATCACTTATTATCCATTATTTGGATATATTGTCTTATTTACTATATTCTTATATAGATGATACAGGCAACATATCCAGAATATTTACGGTTTTTTTAATTGCCTGCCTGAAAAATCATATACCCTAATATTATTGCTGCTGCAGCTCCAGCACTGATTAGATTTAATGTAGCATAAGGGTGCTCCCTTATCCACATGTTATATCCTAACATTTCTCCTATCTCTTTTTTTTGTTCCCTATTATCTACAATATTGTATAAACATCTTAAGTCTCGTCTTGCCATTTTTATTTTTTTATAATCAGGCCCTTTGTTATCTCCCTCTTGGCAAGGCATGAATCTAAGATCATATAGCGGCATTGTATCAATATTAACACCTCTAGGAATCCCTAATGTGCAGTCCTGCCAGTATCCATTGCAGACTGATTCCAGGTCAAATGTCAATAGATCAAGCCACTCATCTAATTTTGCAGATAAGAATTTATCACTCACTCCTAATCCTTTCCCTGCCAGATATCTTGCAGAATACCAAATATTGCTCTTTAAAGCCTCATTGAGAGCAAATGGATGATCTTCTATGTTTAAGCCTCTTACTTTTGATACAGCTTCTTCTAAAGATTCCATGATTTTGCTTGGAATTGAACTATTTATTTAAGGATTTCTGTGTTACCGGCTGCGTTGAAAAAGTCTCCGTCCGTGCCATGTTTGCCATTGTTTGCCGTAGGCAAACATGGCATGGCTGGACGTAGCTGACCATGTTCCCATGATTCATTATGGGGTTATGGTCAGCGAAGTAGGAGATTTTCAA
>JBDROB010000015.1:0-25418 GCA_043810355.1 Candidatus Woesearchaeota archaeon | reverse complement strand
TAATTCCCAGTCTTTTTCTTTATCTAATTTTCCAAAAGACATTTCAATTCTTTTGGCTTTTTCCAGATGATTTTCTTTTTTCATTCTTGCTCTTCTGTAATATATTAACGAATAACTTATATTTATACTTTTCGGTTAACATATTACAGAAGAATGTATTCTGTAACAAATTACAAAATAATCTATTTTCTTACTTTTCGGTTAACATATTACAGAAACATTATTTCACAAACTCAACATTCTCTGTTTCATCCACATCCTTTTCTCACCATATCTTTGAATGCTTGGCCAGACATAGTCCTTTTATGCTTGCCAAATAAATGGGAAATATCACTATTCAAAAGAGAATCCCAAAATAACTTAAATTTATTTTCCTTCACTATTATTAAAATAAGTGTATTAGTATAAATAAGCTTTTTGGTAACAAATCAAATTTCTCCAAAACCAAAATATTTATATACAAAAATATATAATTTTTGATATATGTTGGAATTATCAGTTTCTACAACATTTATTATCATAATAGCAGTCTCAATCCTGGCAATCTCATTCGCAGTCCTAAAGACAGTTCTCATAATAAGGCAGCCAAAAGGGACACAGGCTATGAGAGATCTCTCAGACCTTATCCATAATGGTGCTATGGTATTTCTTAATCAAGAATATAAGATTCTGGCTGTGTTTATCTTCTTCACTGCATTGCTATTGGCAATATTCCTGCCAGGAACTGGTCTGATCACAGCCATTAATTTTGTTTTTGGCGCAATATTCTCTGTTGCAGCCGGCAACATTGGGATGAGGGTTGCAACAAAATCAAATGTAAGGACAACAGAGGCAGCTAGGACTTCTTTAGGGAAAGCATTGCAAATAGCTTTTTCATCAGGCATTGTCATGGGCATGGCTACTGTTGGGATTGGTTTGTTAGGAGTGACCTTGATGTATCTTATCTTCAGGAATCCAGAGATCATTTATGGTTTTGGCCTCGGTGCCTCTAGTGTTGCTTTTTTCGCCAGGGTTGGCGGTGGAATTTTCACCAAATCTGCTGATGTCGGCGCTGATCTTGTTGGAAAGATTGAAAATTCAATACCAGAAGATGATCCAAGGAATCCAGCTGTTGTAGCTGATCTAGTCGGTGATAATGTAGGTGATGTTGCAGGGATGGGTGCTGACTTGTTTGAAAGCTATGTAGACAGTCTGATTGCAGCAATGGTCATTGGCATGGCTGCTTTTGGGATGAAAGGTTTGACATTTCCATTATTGATTGCTAGCATTGGCATCATCACATCAATCATTGGTACTTTTTTTGTGAGATTAAAAGGTGATAAGATATACAAGACAATTGACAAGGGGACATTTGCATCTGGTATTTTAATGATTATTGCAACATTCTTTTTTACAAAATATTATTTTCCAATCCAGTATCTTGGCTTGTTCCTCTCAACAATAATTGGATTGATTGCAGGTATTATAATTGGTTATTCTGTTGAATACATGACCTCTACAGAGAGGGGTCCAACTTTCCGTGTTGCATATGCTTCAAAGACAGGTCCTGCAACAAATGTGATAATGGGTACATCTGTTGGCATGATGTCAACTGTAGTTCCAGCAGTCACAATTGCAATAGCCACAATGTTTGCTTACCAATTGGCAGGATTATTTGGAATAACTATTGCAGCTGTTGGCATGCTCTCAATTCTAGGAGTATCATTGGCAGCTGATGCTTATGGTCCTGTTGTTGACAATGCTGCAGGGATTGCGGAGATGACTAAATTAGGTAAGATTGTGAGAAAAAGGACTGACAAGCTTGATGAGGTTGGCAATACAACTGCTGCAGCCAGCAAAGGCCTTCAATTAGGTGCATCTGCCCTCACTGTCCTTGCCTTATTCGCTTCATTTATTGAGATATCTGGTGTCAAAGTCATTGATTTGGGAAATCCTGCTGTAATTGCAGGTCTATTAATCGGTGGAATGCTTCCATTCCTGTTCTCATCATTGATAATAAAAGCAGTTGGAAAAGCTGCTGAAAAGATGGTTGATGAAGTAAGAAGGCAGTTCAAGCAGATTAAAGGTTTGCTAAAAGGCACTAATAAACCTGATTATGATAAATGCATAACTATAAGCACTCAAAATGCTTTGAAATACATGATTCTTCCTGGAGTATTGGCAATAATCATTCCTGTGATTGTCGGTGTTGCTCTTGGGATTGAAGCTTTGGGAGGTCTTTTGATAGGCACAATTGTTACAGGAGTCATGCTTTCATTGTATCTCTCAACTGCTGGTGGTTCTTGGGATAATGCTAAGAAATTTATTGAACAGGGTAATTTTGGTGGCAAAGGGTCTGATGCTCATAAGGCAGCAATTGTAGGCGATACAGTCGGTGATCCATTCAAGGATGCTGCTGGTCCTTCATTGGACATACTCATAAAGCTTGTATCTATTACAGCTTTAATTTTCTTACCATTATTTTCAGCTTTATAATATGACTTACTCACTTTTAATCAGTCATTTTTAACAACAATAATGTTTAAATATGATGTCTATTACTCTTTTATTAAAGTATTAACTTTCCAGTAAAAAAAACTTATCATTAATACTTGATAGGATTACTATGTTTGGGTAAAAAAACGTAACATATTAATAGTAGTACATTTATTTTACCCTCTTAGATAAGTGAAAATTTTTTAAAAGGGGGGTGTTAGAATGATTGTAAAAGAAGAATTTTTAAGCAAATTAAGGAGATATTTCTCTTTAAACCTGTATGAAGTTAAGATATGGGCAGCATTACTCTCTAGAGGAGTGTCCACAGCTGGAGAGCTCAGCGATATAGCTAATGTGCCAAGATCTCGTTCTTATGATATTCTTGAGAGTCTTGAAAAAAAAGGGTTTGTCATAATGAAGATGGGTAAGCCTATTAAATATATTGCTGTTTCTCCAAAAGAGGTTGTTGAAAGGGTAAAAAAGAACATGAGAATTGAGGCTGATGATAAAATCAAGAGATTAGAAGACCTAAAGAATACTGAGATTTTAGGTGAATTGAATTCACTGCATACTCAAGGTGTTGAGCTCATTGAGCCATCTGATTTGAGTGGAAGTCTTAGAGGAAGGCATAATCTCTATAATCATCTAGAACTGGTTGTCAGAAATGCAGAGAAATCTGTCACATTGATGACAACTTCCCAAGGTTTGTTAAGGAAGATTGAAGGATTAAAGCCAACATTTGAGAAATTAAAGAAGAGAGGAGTCAAAATCAGGATCGCTGCCCCAATAACTAATGAGGCAAAAGCTGCATTAAAAGATCTTGGCGATGTTGCTGAAGTCCGTCATACAAATTCTAGAGCAAGATTTTGTGTTGTTGATGGAAAAGAGCTTCTTTTCATGGCATTGGATGATAAGGAAGTCCATCCTACATATGACATTGGCATTTGGGTTAACACGCCTTTCTTTGCATCTGCTTTAGAAGGCATGTTCAACACAAACTGGGACAAGATGAAGCCTGCTTCTTCAATGGTCAAATAACTTCAAAACCATTTATTTTTTTCTTTTATTAAATCTTTAATTACAATTAATTTCTAGATTATTTTCCACAGCAAACTTTATATATCAAATATATATTCCTATAATTATGAATCAATTAAATTCATTTAAATCTGGATTCTTCTTTTTTTATTAGCTCGCTCAATAATATCGCAGGGGCAGCATCATTGTGAACAAAACTAAGTTCTAGTTCAAATCTTATTCAATTCAAGAACAATAGGGCTTAGTTGCCACAATAAAAGAATCCAAGAGGAGGGAAATTAGATGGTTTCAAATGGGATAAATGATATAAGAGTTGAGAGCAGTGAAGAGGATCTTGTTACTCCTATTGAGCTTAAGGAGAGGTATCCTTTGACTGGTGATATGGAAGGGACTGTATTGTCAGCTAGGACTGCAATTGAAGATGTTTTAGATGGAAAAGATCCAAGAAAAATAGTTGTTGTCGGTCCTTGTTCTGTTCATGACATTGAATCTGCAAAAGAATACACTGATAGGCTTAAATCTCTTTCTGATAAAGTCAATGATGTCTTCATAATAGTTGGAAGGTTTTATTTTGAAAAACCTAGGACAACTACTGGCTGGAGAGGATTAGTCAGAGACCCTGATCTCAATGGTTCATTTGATATCAATAAAGGATTAGGATTAGCCAGAGAACTGTTGTGTTATTCTAATAGGCTGGGTGTGCCTGCTGCAACTGAATTTCTCAACACTCTTTTTCCTCAGCATTACTCTGATTTGATATCTTGGGCTGCGATTGGTGCTAGGACAACTGAGGCTGACACTCACAGGGAATTAGTTAGTGGTTTGTCTATGCCTGTTGGTTATAAAAATCCTACTTCAGGAGATATTTCAATAGCAGTGAATGCAGTGATATCATCTTCAAATCCTATGGCTTTTCCTGGACTCAATTATTTAGGAAGGCCAAAGATTATCAGGACAAAAGGACACCCTTATACTCATGTTGTATTGAGAGGAGGTAATGGAGCTTTAAATGGAGGCAAACATACCCCTAATTATGAATCTCAATATGTGGCTCAAGCCCAAGAATTGCTTAGAGCAGAGGGCTTAAGGCCAAATATTATGATAGATTGCAGCCATTCTAATTCAAAAAAGATGCCAGAAAACCAGCCAAGAGTGCTGGAAAATGTAGTTCAGCAAATATATGATGGAAACCAACATATTATTGGTGTTATGTTAGAGTCAAACCTCTGTTTTGGATCCCAAAAACTAGACCTTTCAGCCTTAGAATATGGTGTTTCTATAACAGATGGTTGTATTGATATTGCTCAAACACAAGAAATATTGACTGCTCATGCAGCCACATTAAGAAGAGTCATAAACCCATAAATTTTTATATTTTGACTTTTCTTATTTTTTATTAATCTAAAAAATAATATATTTTAATTGGGTTGGGGACATTTTATGGAAGATAAAAGCTTAAAAAAGCTAATTAATAGTTTAAATAAGATTGAAAGGAAAATATTGCCTTATTTAGATAAATATTCCACTATTCAGTCTCTGATGAATGTAACAGACCTAAAAGAAGTTGAAATCACTAGAGGTCTTCAATGGCTTCAGAACAAAAAGATTGTTTCTACAGAGGAAAATACTTTAAAAATAATTGATTTAGACATAAATGGCAAAGACTGTCTAAAACAAGGTTTGCCAGAAAGAAGGCTTTTGTCAGAGCTGAAAAAGAATCCTTTGACACTAAAACAATGTTGTGATAGGGCTAAGCTCTCAAAGGATGAGCTTAATATTGCTATAGGTGTCCTCAGGAAAAAGGCAGCGATATTCATTACAAAAGAGAAAGATATTATTGTGAAAATCATGGATAATGGAAAAAATATCTTATCAAGCGGTTTTCTTGAGGAAAAATTCTTGCAAAAAGATTTTCCATTGAATTATGATAGCCTGACTGATGAAGAGAGGTTTTCTTATGAAAATCTGAAAAAGAGGAAAAAGATCATCAAGACTGAAGTGAAGAAAGATAATATCTTCAATCTTACAGATTTGGGAAAAGATATTCTTAAGGAGAACATTGATTCTGATTTTATTGACACATTGACACCTGATATCATAAAGGATAAGTCTTGGAAAAACAAGGAGTTTAGGCGTTATGATGTTACAATCAATGTTCCTAGCATCTATGGTGGTAAGAGGCATTTTGCAAGGCAGGCAATTGATCATGTCAAGAGAGTTTGGCTTGACCTTGGGTTCAAGGAAATGAAAGGGACTATTGTAAACACTTCTTTCTGGAATTTTGATGCATTGTTCACTGCGCAAGACCATCCTGTTCGAGAGCTTCAAGACACATTCTACTTGAAAAATCCTAGATTTGGAAAATTGCCTGATAAAAAGATTGTTGCTCAAGTCAAGAGAGTTCATGAGAATGGGGGTAATACAGGCAGCAAGGGATGGCAATACTTATGGGATGAAGAAGAGGCTTCTAGAAATGTTTTGAGGACTCATACAACTGTCTTATCAGCCCAGACAATTGCTAAATTAAAGAAAGAGGATCTACCTGCAAAATTTTTTTCTGTTGGAAAATGTTTTAGGAATGAGACAATGGATTGGAAGCATCTTTTTGAGTTTTATCAGGTAGAGGGTATTGTTGTTGATCCTGATGCTAACTTTAGGAATCATATAGCTTACTTAAGGGCTTTTTTCAAAAAATTAGGTTTTCCTGATGCAAGGTTTAGGCCTGCTTATTTTCCTTATACTGAGATGAGTCTTGAGATTGAGGTCTATCATCCAGTCCATAAGCAATGGATGGAATTGGGTGGATCAGGAATATTCCGTCCTGAAGTGGTAGAACCGATTTTTGGAGAGCCGATTCCAGTATTGGCTTGGGGTCTTGGCATTCCAAGGATGATCATGGATTATTACAAGTTGAATGACGTAAGGGATCTTTATAAGAATGATATCAAACAATTGAGAGAAATTAAATCTTGGGTGAAATAATGCCAACAGTAACACTTAATAAAAAGGTTTTTGATAAGCTGATTGGAAAAAAGCTTCCTATTGATCAGATCAAGGATAGGATCAGTATGCTAGGTACTGATCTAGAAGATATTAATGATAATGAGATTGTGGTTGAGGTTTTTCCAAACCGTCCTGACATGCTTTCTGAGCAGGGATTTGCCCGTGCATTTTCCTCATTTATTGGAGTTAAGAAAGGTCTTAGGGATTATCCTGTAAAAAAAGGGAATTATAAGGTGATTGTTGAAAGTTCTGTTAAAGACATTCGCCCATATACTACTTGTGCTGTGGTCAAGAATATTAAGTTTGATGATGACAAGATCAAGGAGATTATCCAGATACAGGAAAAGTTGCATATAACTTATGGAAGGAACAGGAAAAGATGTGCTATTGGTGTTTATCCAATGGAGAAGATATGTTTTCCTATAAGGTATCTTGCAAGAAATCCTTCTGAGATCAGATTTATTCCTCTTGAATTCTCAAGAGAGCTTAATGGGCATCAGATTCTTAGCACTCATCCAACAGGAAGGGATTATGGTCATTTGTTGGAAGGGAAGAAGAAATTTCCTATTTTTGAGGATGCTGAAGGAAGAATTTTATCTATGCCTCCGATTATTAATTCACAGGAGACTGGAAAGATTGGTGAAGAGACAACTGATATTTTTATTGAAGTTTCAGGATTTGATTTTAATGTTCAGCAAAAATGTCTTAATATTCTTGTTACTGCTTTATATGAGATGGGAGGCCATATTTACTCTGTCAATGTTTCTTATGGTTCAAAAAAGTATAATACTCCTGATCTGACTCCTGAAAAGATGAAACTTAAGATTGAGTATGTGAATAATCTCCTTGGTCTAGATTTGAAGGAAAAGGATATCAAGCTTAACTTAGAAAAGATGGGTTTTGGTTTTTCAAAAGGTATTGCACTGATTCCGCCTTATAGGGCTGATATACTGCATCCTATTGACCTTGTTGAAGACATTGCAATTGCATATGGTTATGAGAATTTTAAAGAGGAGATCCCTCATGTGAATACAGTGGGGGAAGAGGATCCTTTTGAAGTGTTTAAACAGAACATTTCAAAGATATTGGTTGGTCTAGGGCTTCTTGAAGTAAGCACATATCATCTTTCGAAAAAAGAGAATTTTAACAATAAGATGCTCATTAATTCAAATTGTATAGATCTTGAAAATTCAAAAAGCATAGAATACACATCATTAAGAAGCTGGATGCTTCCCTGCCTGCTTGAAGTCCTTGATAATAATAAGCATTATGAGTATCCTCAGAAAATATTTGATCTAGGTATTGTATTTAAGGAAAATCATGAGTTTGAGACAAATGTTGAGGAATTTGAAAGGTTGGCTGTAGCAGTTTGTCACGAAAAAGCTGATTTCACAACCATAAAGAAGATCTTGGATTATCTTATGAGGATGCTTGATCTGGAATATGAGATTGAGGAGACTGAGCATAATAGTTTTATTGAAGGAAGGGTTGGAAGAGTCATTGTCAATGGAAAAAAAGTTGCTTATATTGGTGAACTGCACCCAGAAGTCCTTGAGAACTGGAACCTGGAATATCCTGTGGCAGGTTTTGAATTGAATGTTACAGATCTATTCAGAATTTTCTCAAAATAATTCTTAAGATAATATAGATTAGACTTATTTTCTTGATTTGGATTTTGATGATTTAGGTTTTGATCTTGATATATTGCTACTGTTATTAGTGCTGTTTGGATAGTATGCAAAGAAAACATATAGGTTTACTATTAATGCATAGCTCGCTTGTATTATGACTTTTATGATATTGAATAGGACTAGCAGTGTTATTAAGATCATTGCAACAGCCCTATTGTCTGAGAACATGGGTAATGAATTATCAATGGTGGTTATTGGTATTTGGAATATGATGCCAATCACTAAACCAATTCCAACAAGTATCAATAAAGTGATGATTGTATGTCCAAGATTTTTCTTGGCATAATTGAATGATTCCTTCACTAGATCTAATACCTTTCCGCTTTTCTCAGCAATAGTTGGTGAGACAAAAAAGAATCCAACACTTATTGCAAGAGCATAAACAAAAAATAATATTAATGATATTAACCCTGTGAATAATGTCAATATCTTATTAATGTACAGATATATGGCTAAATTAATTAAGATTAATATCAACAAAGGTATTGAAGTTATTAGAAACTTGATAATTTTCACTCCCAATATTCTTTTATAATAGATTTTTCCTGATTGAAACATTGTTGAAGTGTTTGTTTTTCCATTTTTCATAATCTCTTTGCACATGCCTATATACATGGAATTGATGTACACATTTACTAAAAACCAAACAATGATATCAATTATCAAGAAAAATATCAGGTAAACCATCAATCCAGTATTTTGCATCAAATCAATCGCTTGAGTGTAAGTTATTGCATTGAATTCAATTCCATATGCATATATGAAAATGCCTGCTTCAATCAATAGGATGATAAAGAATAATATTGCCAATCCTAGGCTTATCAAGTATGGTAAAAATAATACAAGATTGTTCTTGAGACCATTCCAAGACTTGCTGAATAAATCAATATAATTGACCATATAGCAAAATATTGAAATTATTACTATTTAATGTTTTTGGTTTTTTTCTCTTTTTGTTTTTCCTTTCTTTT
Source organism: Candidatus Woesearchaeota archaeon (assembly GCA_043810355.1). Classification (GTDB taxonomy): domain Archaea; phylum Nanobdellota; class Nanobdellia; order Woesearchaeales; family JAGVYU01; genus JAZDHV01. The sequence continues at coordinate 16,240 of JBDROB010000015.1, read as the reverse complement.
AATGTCTTTTTTATTTGTATTTTTGTTTTCTGCTACAATCTTATCTGCTATCTGTGTCTTTTTTCCTTTCCTTTGTTTTAATGGTCTTTCTTTTTTCTCTTTTTGTTTTGTTTCTTTTATTTCTAATCCTAATTTTTTGAATTCACTTGCAATGTCTGAATGAGAAATCCCTTTCTTGATCTTGATTGAATCCTTTAATGGTTCAAGGTGCAATATATTGCATTTTCTTCTTCTTGTCTGACCGTCAATCAGGACAAAGTTTCCTTCAAGAACTTCAACAATAACACATTTTTTGCCAGCATCTCTTCCAGCTGTTTTCATGCATAATCTTCCGACTTCAATCATTTTTCCCTCCGATCCCCTTCTTGTATGTTTGCAGTTGTTGCCATGGCTGCAGGGGATTATCCTGTTAATATTGGTTATATTGTTTATTTATTACTCAGATCTTGATTTTTCCTTGAAATAGGCTCTCATGCATTTGCTGCACAATACCCCTCCAAATGGCCTTTCTGGTCTTTTTTCTGTTTTTGCCATGCTTTTCATCTTGTAAGGCCTTTCTCTTGGAACCCCTTGTAGTGCATTGCCGCATTTGCCGCATTTGGCTATTTTAGGCTTCCTTTTCCTGTAATGGACAGTAGTCCTTCCGCCAGGAGTCTTTACATAAACTTTCCTCAATGATCTTGATCTGTGTTTTACTAATGGCATATTTTCACCTGTATGTATATAGAAAATTCTCCTCTCTTTAAAAAGATTATGATTTGAACGTAGTGAGGATCATAATTTAGGAAAATTTTTATTTTCTGTGGATATTATTATGGATTTTTTTTTAATAAACCTTCAATAATTTCCTAGTGACCATGCTGAATATTATTGAGAATAGGATATATGTCCAGATCCACCCTAATTTCATTCCAAAAATCTGGAGTGGTTTTAGGGGATTGTTGTCTATTTTCAGTGTTTTTAGATCACTTCCTTGTATCTTTTCTATGGGATTTTTGTAATTTCTTTCTTCTGTTATCTCTAAGTCCATAAAATAGCTCTTATCATTGTATTTGTATTCAAGAATATAATCTCCTTTTTCACCTTTAAGTTTCCATTGGGCTTTTCCCTCTGCTATTTGTTGTGTTGCATCTCCAATTATCTCAAGTTCTTCATTGATTATAGTTATTTCTCCTGTTGTTCCTTGTGCAAATTCAGCTGTTGTTGTGAATTCTGTTCCAGGCATTATTGGTTCATATGCCAGATGTGCATGCATCCACCCAAAAAGCACAATTATGGGTATCATTGTGATTATCATTGGCTTGAATGAGTGCATCATATATTGCATGTTTTTTTCCATTGCTTTTTTCTGCACTTCAATGACTTTTGCAGGATGTTCTTTGAGCTCCTTCATCTCTTTCTGGAATGATTTGAGGTCTGCCTTGAGCTCTTTCATCAGCTTTTGGTCTGTGAACAATTTATAGATAAGGGTGATAAATAGAGAAATAACTAAAGACATTATGATTATTGACCATAATGGTCCAAAAACTAGCAAAGGATTCAGTATTGGATCAAGTAGATTTGAATATGCCATTTTCCCCCTTTAATAATAAAATATTGTTATAAGTATTATATAAAGTTTTGTTTTAAGAAAAAAAAATAAAAATAATCACTTCACTCCATAAATTTACGTACGAAAAATCTGGGATTTTCCTAAGAAAGTTTATTCCATAAACTTTCTCATCATAGGATGCATGTCCATCATGTGCTGCTTTGCAATCTCTTCATAAAGTTTATAGACAATCATGACAGTTAACAATATTCCTGTGCCTCTTGATAGGGCTCCTGTCAGGTCTGCCAGTGCTGCTAAGAAGCCTACTGTAATTGCTCCCATTATTGTCAATGGCCAGATATATCTGTCAAGCAGTCTTTCCAAGACTCTTTGGTCTTTTCTGAATCCAGGTATTTGTAGTCCTGATGCCATTATCTGTTTTGCCTGGCTTTTTGCATCCATTCCAGCTGTTTGCATCCAGAATATGCTGAATATTACAGCTCCAACTATCATAATCAGGAAATATCCTATGATTGACCACATCTGGTCAGCAGTTAGTGATCTTGTGATCAATCCTCTTACCAAATCTGGAGGGTTGACCCATTGCACTAGTCCATGTCCTGAGTTTACTGTATTGGCTTGGCCAAATATATGTACAGATAGGAAATTTGCTACCTTAGCCATGACTCCTGTTGATGTTATTGAAGTAGCCCAATTTTGGACAAGTGACGCCCATAGCTGTATATTAGCAAGTAATGCAGCTACTAATATTACAGGGATATTGGATGTGTAGATAAAACTTAAAGGCCATCTGATTCCATGACCTCTTATTCTTCCAAATGATAGTGGAATTTCAATTTTCATAGCTTGTGCATATATGGATATGACAAATACTAATAATGTTGCAATTATAGCTGACAGCATTAATATTGCTGTTTGAGGGTCTTGTGCAGCAAGTGATCTTATAAGTTCAGGTATTGCTCCTACATAACTGCTTGTGTCAACCACTCCTTGTGTTACAGGATGTAGCCATGAGAATGTTCTGACAAACAGGCTTTTGCTTACTCCTGCTGCAATGAACAGGCTTATTCCTGATCCAAAACCCCATTTTGAGACAACCTCATCCATGAACATGATGAGTATTCCTCCAAGAGTGAGCTGGAATACTAATATGAGCTGTAGCTGTAGATATAGAGGAGTTCCTAAAAATGCCTGTTCAGGGCTTAATCCGCCCATGAATACATAGATTATGGCTTCAAATATGATGAAGAATATGCTTAATAATTTCTGGACTCCTTGGAAAAGCCTTTTTCCATCTGATGTTGTCAAATCAAACTTGATAATTCCAGATCCATTTAAAAGTTGCAATACAATTGAAGATGTAACAAGTGGTCCGATTCCTAAGGATATGATTGATCCAAATTCAGCTCCTAGAATGATTGATAGGAATTCAAATCTTGATAATTCATTTGATCCTAGGCCAAATAATGCTATTTGCCCTAAAACAAAGAATAAACCTAATATAATCAATGTCCATTTCAGTTTCTCCTTGAAAGACAGTCTTTTTTGTGTTGGACCTTCAACTTCAGGAAGATTGTTTAATATTGAATCATACCAAGCCATTTTTTTAGCAATTTCTAATTTTTTAACTAATCAGTATCTGATGATAATTATTTATTCATTTTTTTATAGGTTTTTCCTTTGTATTTCCTTTACCCTTCTCTTTGTTCACAATCTTTTCTTTGACTTCTTGTTTCTTTGTAAGTATCACATCCCCTTTTTTCTCCTTGATTTTATCAATTGATTTTTTTGATGCACTTTTAACATGGATAATATATTTTTGATTTGCTTTTCCTTGGCTTAGTAATTTGTCATAACCAGCTTTTTCAAGATTTATTTCAAATCCATCTCCTTTTTTTACAGCAGACCCTTCTTTTGTTAATCTTTCAAGGGTTTGTTCAATCTTCCTGATACTGATTCCTTTCTCTTTTTTGCCTTTTTTCTTTGTACCAAATCCTATTTTTCCAAAATATGGGTTTTCCCATATGCTTGGTTTGTTTTGGTCTCCTCTCTTTCCAGTTCCAGCATTGCCTTTTCCCCCTCTATTGCCAGATCCTCTATGCTTTTTCTTTGCTCCCCATCCATGAGTCATGGATCCACGCTGCCTGGTGTTCTTCTTTCTTTTGTTTATTACCATTTTATTGAATCATCCTTTTTATGAGGTCATTGATTTTATCCCCTCTGTTTCCAAGTGCTCCTTGATGAGCGAATGTTTTCTTGATTCCTTTCCTTCCATATCCTTTTTTTGGAGGGCTTAATCTGTAGAATCCTTTATCACCCTCTTTTCTAGGGTGTTTCTCCTTTTTACTTTCCAATAGTTTGAGGGTTTCTTCATCAACTTTGCCCCATGTTATGTAATCATTTGCTTTTTTTATCATTCCCATAAGGCTTGGTGTATTCTCAATTATAACACAGTAGTTTTGCTTGTGGAGTTTCAAGAGTTCCAGGGTCCTATTTATCACATTCTTTACTCTAACACCGCCTCTGACTCTGACTATGGCTAGTTTTTCATTGGTTTTTTTATCAACCTTTTCACTTTTTTTCTTCAATTGGCTCTTTTGATTCTCCATTTTTTATTTCCTCAATAAAATCATCATCTGTCTCAACTTTAGGGATTGATTTTCCTTCAATTATTCCAAGTTTCTCAATGTCTTGATGTCCTATTTTTGTTTCACCTAACTTTTTAAGGGCTTTGAAGCAAGCCTTGATGACATTCATTTTTGTTTTTGTATGTCCAAATGATCTTGCCCAGATGTCTTTAATTCCAACAAGGTTAAGCAACTTTGCGCATTCTGATTCTATCACAAGACCTGTTCCTTTAGGGGCTGGTATCAGTTTTATTATGACCGATCCCTCTTTGCCTTCAACTGCATAAGGGATTGAGTGTGGATTCTTGCAAAGGCATTCCCAGCTTCCACATCCTCTTCTTATTTTTATTATGTTTAATTTTGCTTTTCTTATTGCTTTTTCTCTTGAAGGCACAGTCTCTTTTGATTTTCCTGTTCCAAGCCCTATATATCCGTCTTTGTTTCCAACTACTGACATGGTTGTAAATCTTGGTTTGTTGCCTTCTCTTGTTTTTTTCTGAGTCTGCTTGAATATTCTTCTTTGTCCTCCTCCAAATTTTCCTTTTGATTGCCCTATGAGCAATAGGTCATTATCAAGATTAGGCAATAATAATTCAACTATCTCTTTCTCTAAAATTTTCAGTCCACTGTCCAATATTTGGTCAATATCAGTTATCTCTTTATTTTTTACTATCTTGCCTAAAGATGTTTTTGGAGACCATTTATCAAGTTCACTTGGTTCTGGTTTTCTTACATTTTTTATTACTTCTTCTTCAGATATAGGTTCTACTACTTCAACTGTCTCCACATCATCGCCTGTTTCCTTTTCTTCAATTTTTTCTTTTGGTTCTTCTTTATTCATTTTTATTTACCCATTTGTGATATTTGATTTTACTTCATCATAATTTTTTGATATCTCTGTAGGATCTGATCCTGCCTTGATTATTCCTGAATATCTCTTCTCATAAATTTCCTTATTTTCCTTAAGCTTTTTTGCATAGTCAGCAATATGTTCTCCTTTTATCCTCTTCTCATTTGGAACTATATCTTCTGAATATCTTATAGACAATCCTGCATCAACTGCTCCTTTTAGGCATGCAAAGATTTTTGAACCTTTTTTTGGAGGGTTTAAGCCAATATCAAGTATTGCTTCCTTTATATTCTGGCTCAAAGCCTTCTTTCCTAGTAAAAAACCAGTTAAGTAGGATGATGGTATATTAGAAGTGTTGAATTTCCAACCAATCTTCTTCAGCTCTGTTGAATATGCTGAGCAGATTACCTTATCTCCTTTTTCAGAATAATCAATGATTTGGGTGATGATTGACTTATTTCCTACTCTTACCACCATTCTGTGTTTCTTTGAGATTAATAATCTTAACCTCTTTCTATAATTAGTTAAACCATTTCGTTTTCTTCTAAATCCAACCGTGAATCTTTTCTGTGTTGCCATTTTTCTTATTTTTTATTGATTAATAAATCATGTTCATCAATGTAAAGCTTGAGGTGTTTTTTGCTTCTGAAAAACCCTCCTTTTGATTTCAAATATAGACTATTATATGTTTTCTTGGTTACAAGCTCATTATCCCTTAATTTTTTTATCAACTTTCTCTGTAGCCTGATCTTGTTCATCCACATTTCTTTTTTTGGATTTCTTGTTTTTTTGGTACCTTTTCTTGATCCATGGCCTTTTCTTCTGCCTTTTATTCTCTGGGTCTTTCTTTTGTTTGCTCTGGCTCTTGAAACTCCTTTTTTTTGGACTACTCGTATTACTTTATCCTTTAGTAATCCTCTTAGGTCCATCTTGGTTATAGATTCTTTTATCAGCTCAAGTTCTGATTCATCAAATCTTATTCTCTTTGGTGAGCATTTGCTAATGTCTGCTGCCAGCCTTTTTTGTACATTTAGTTTCATTTTCGACCTTTGGGAGGAAATGGAACTTTAAAAAAATCCCATTTTTTTATTTGTTTCATTTTATTCTGTTTGTATCAATTTTTTATCAAGTTCTTTTTTCTCATTTTTCTTTTTTTCTTCCTCTTGGATTTTATCAGCTAGTTCATCTGTTCCTTTATCCTTGCTTTCTGCTTTGTCTTTCTTTTCCTTTTCTTTAGCTTTTTTCTCTTTTTCCTTTTCTTTCTCCTCTTTTTTATCTTTATCTTTTTTCTTGGATTCTTTCTTATTCTTTAAATTATCTTCAACATTCTTTACATATTCTAGAGGATTTTTAATATTTAGGACATTGATTTTCTTCTCATTTGCTTTCTTTATGATTTCAATCCTTTTTTTATTGCCTACTCTTTTTGAGATTATTATTCCCTCTTCTTTATTATTGATACGATCAATATCATTGATAGTATAGACTAAAATTTTTTTAAGGCCTTCTTTGCTCAGTCCTTTGACTGCTTTTGGGCTCTTATATCCTTTTGATGGGCTTTTTTTATACCCTTTGAGTTTCAGCCTCATTTTTGAATCAATGCCTTTTGGTTTTCTCCATTTATCACCCAGTTTAGGTTTCTTATGATTGTCCTGTCTAGTGAATTTTGGTTTCTTATCCTTGATTCTCTTTCTTAATTGGATTAATTCTTCTTTCATTTTATCTTATTAACTTGCCGTCCTTTTCTGTGATATAAATTCCATCTTGAAAAATTCTTAGGTCTCTTCCTTTAACTTTTGTTAATATTTCAATTTTTGCAGCAGTCTGTCCAGCTGCTTCTTTGTCATTGCTATCTACGGTTATTACATCTCCTTCCATCTTCACATTCACTTTATTATTAATTTTCATCTTTCTTGGCACTTTTTCTCCAAGAAAATTATTTATCACAACCTCTTCTTTTGATACCTTGATATTCATAGGGAAATGTCCTGAGCATATCTTCAGTTTATATATATGTAATTCTTGTATCCCTCTCAGCATATTTTTTACATGAGATTTGTAAGTTCCAATTATCTTTTTCTCTCTTTTTGATGCTTTTTCTGAGCTGAATACTATTTTTCCATCTTTTATTTCCTTTTTTATTGTAGGATTTGAAAAATCTCTTGAGTTATCCCCATTCTTTCCTTTTATATGGATAGTTGAATTCTCAAATCTGGTTTCAACTCCTTCAGGAATAATAATTGATTCGCTTAATCCTTCTTTCTTGTTTTTTTCTTCCATCTTCATGATCCTAATAGCAGAAGGCGATTAGCCTGCCGCCTAAATTTTTCTCTATAGCTTGCTTATGTGTCATTAGTCCTTTTGATGTTGATACTATTATTATTCCAAAATCTTTTGAAGGAAGGTATCTTTTCTCATATTTCTCAAATTCTTTTGATTTTACTGTAAATCTAGGTTTGATGGCCTTGATTTTGTTGATCCTTCCGATAAGGTTTATGATTATATAGTTTCCTTTATCATCTTCAAACTCTTTTGTATCTCCGATGAAAAGGTTATCCTTCAATAATATTAATACATTCTTGATCAGCTTTGAAGATGGGAATGTCTTAACTTCTTTCTTTACAAGGTTTTCCGCATTTTGTATTTTTGATAATGTGTTGGCTAATGGATCATTTAAACTCATTTTTACCTCAACTGTATTGCTTGAATCCTATCTTAGTGGATATCTCCCTGAAGCATTGCCTGCACAATTTCAGTCCGTATTTGTCGATATGGCCACCCTTTCTTCCGCATCTTCTGCAGCTCTTTTTGCTTTTTCCGCATGATCTTTCCTTTGGAGTATTGAACTTGATATACTTCTTTAGTTTGATAGGTTTAACTTTTAATTGTTTGAAAACCTTTTTGTATGAACTTGTTGTCATATTGATTTAGCCTCCTATTTTTCCTCATTTATGATAACATTGAATTTGTTTTTCATGTATTTAATTGCATCTTTCTTTGTTATTGAGTGTTTTTTATGTATCTTCTGTGGTTTTATTCTTCTTCTCTTGATCCTAAACCCATTCCTTCTTAATGTGATGCATGCCTCTAGCCCCATTATCTTGATCTCTGGATCATATTTTACTCCTGGGATATCAATATATTCTGGGATTCCAAAAGATATATTCCCGTTTTGGTCAAATTGGCTTGGTTTGATTATATTATCTTTTGCACTCAATAATTTTGGCAACAGTTCTGTGGCCTTTTCATTTCTTAATGTTATTTTGCATCCTATCGGAAGTCCAGGCCTGATTCCCCATGTTGGGATTCTCTTCTTTGAAAATGTTTTTACAGGACTGATTCCAGTGATATTCTTAAGTAGTGTTATTCCTTTCTCCAGTTTTGTCTGGTCTTTACCGCTTCCAATATTCAAGGTTAATTTCTCTATCCTTATTTCTCTCATTGGATTTTCCATTTTACTTTAGTTTTATTAGGGACTTGTCTTTTCCAATAACTATTGCATATTTTTTTCTTGTTTCAACAGGTTCTCCATTTTCATTTTTATATGTGATATTTATATCATGTATATTTGTTATTTTTCCCTCTTCGCCGAGATGTTTACCTCTTATAAGGAATATACAGGCTCCTTTCTCAAGTTTGAGGATGTCAATTATCTCTTTTTTCTTCATATTGAATACTATAGTCTCTCCAACTTTACATTCTTTCTTGTCTGTAAGAATATTTCTTCCATCAGAAAGATTTAGTTGCAGTTTTCCTTTGACAAAACTTTTGCCAGTTATCTTTATTAATTTGATATCTGCTTCTTTACCATCAATCTCAATTAATGAGATTTTTCCTTTGTTGTTCAGTATTATTCTATAATCCTTTTTTATTTTTGGTAAGCTTATGACATCAAAAAATCCAACTATGAATCTTGGTTCTTTCCTTATCACAGTATTGACAGCGACTTCTCCATTATTTAAGATATATTTAACCTCTTTCAATGTTTTTGCAGCTCCCAATATATCTCTTAACAATACTGTTAGGCTTGTACCTAATAGGAATGATGATTGTCCAGGGTTTGGACGGGTAACAAATTGAATTCCTTTCCTTTTCACTTGCCATGTTCTTGGCATATTTATTCTTTTTAGATGGTTTTTTGTCATTTTGATTGTGCTTTTAGTTTTGCCTCACCTACTTTTTTTGCCTCAGATTTTGGCTTGCTGGTCCTATTTTCTATTACTGATCCTTTCATCTGGATTTTTTTAATCCTTTTTTTGTCCTCAAGATTCAACTCTTGAATTATGAGATTTGTTGGATCAATAGGTATTAGAGATTTTGATCCTTCTCTTTTGATTATTTCAATTCCTGTTATGTACACTTTTGTTCTTTTAACATCTATTCTTTCCACTTTCCCGCTCTTTTTCTTGAACTGGCCTCTTGATATTAGTACTTTATCCCCTTTTCTAAGTCCTGCTGCCCTCTTTCCATATTTTGTTCTTAGGTCTTTTGAAAGGTGGACTTTGACAAATTTTTGTTTGACATGAAGAGGGGCATTATATCTGTATTTCCTCTGTTTTCTTGGTTGAGTGCTCTTGTTCCATGTCTTTACAAATTTAGTTTTCATTTTTTTCCTTTAAACTATTATACTTGCAATCTTTCCGATTCCAGGCCATCTTTCTGTAGCCTCTTTGGCTATTGCTCCTTTGAACAATGTTCCTTTTGGATTTCCCTTATCATCTTTTAATATGACTGCACTATTATCACTAAATTTTATTCTCGTACCATCTGGTCTTTTATATTCTTTTTTTTGTCTTACAATAACTGCAAAAACAACTTGTTTTCTCATCTCTGGTTTCCCTCTCTTTACAGAGCATTGTATTAGGTCTCCTATTCCTGCTGCAGGCCTTTTACCTTTTTTGGTTTTATGGCCTTTTACAGATATGACTCTTACAATTTTGGCTCCTGAATTATCACAAGTATTTATCTGGCTTCCAACAGGTATTCCTTTGACGATTCTTGCGCTTACTGATTGCATTTTTTATTCTTCTCCATCATTATCTTCTTCAATTTTATTTGATTTATCTTTCTTAGGCGTATTATGATCTTTCTCTCTCTCTTTATTCCCAATATTTTCTTCTGTTTTTCTATAAAGTGCCTTTTCTGAGATTTTCTTGTCATCTTCAATAATCTCTCTTTTTTGTTTATACTTTATGTCCTCTCCCATTATTTTCACAATGACTGAATTTATTGTTTTGCTGATTGGTCTGCACTCATATAATACTACTTTATCCCCTACATTTGCATCAATGCATTTTGGGTTGTGGACTCTGATTCTTGTCCTTTTTATTTGATATCTTTCATATTTTTTTATAAATAGTTTTTTAACCCACTCAACTGTTGCACTATGGTTTACATCTTTTGAGATAATAGTTCCTACAAAATGTCTTCCCCTCAGTTTGATATCTGAATGAAATGGGCATTTTTTGTCATTGCACTGCTCTTTAGGAGCTTTGATATCATATCCTACGCTTTTTGTTTTTTGTTTCATTTTCGACCTTTGGAAGAAAATGGAACTTTAAAAAAATTCCATTTTTTTATAAATTTTATTTTGAATATTTTTATATTTCGTAATCTTTTCATCTAATTTAATCTTCATTTTTTGTGTGAATCTTATTTTTCAAACCTTATTTGATATCAATGGTTTCAGTTGCAAATCCCATCTCAACAAGGAATTCCCTTACTCTCTGTTTATGGTCACCTTGAAGTTCGACTTTTCCATCTTTTGTTGTTCCTCCACAAGCAAACTTGTTTTTTAGTTTCTTTCCGAGGTCTTTAAGATCGATCTCTTTGCTGTCTATTCCTTCGATGATTGTATACATTTTACCAAAGGTTTTTTTGACAGTTTTGACTTCAATTTTTTGGGTTTCCTTTGCTATGGTTTCACAGACACATAGGTCCTTTTGCAATCCACACGTTTGGCAAATTTCACTCATTATTATTTTCTACCTCCTATATTTTTCTTTGTCAATAATCTTGCAATATTCTTTTTAAGGTTCTTGACCTCTCCTGGACTTTTTGGTATGGTTCCAGTTGCGATTTGAGCATTTAGTTTGATAAGCTCTTTCTTGAATTCAATTATTTTTGAGTCTAATTCTCCTTCTCCCATATCCTTTATTTCTTTTGATTTGAGTTTTGCCATTTTACAATATGATTATTTTTTCTCTTTCTTTTCCTTTTTTCCTTGTTTTTTCTTTGTCCTATATTCTTTCTTAACTTTTTCTTGCTTTTCCTCTTCTTTTTCTTTTTCTTCTTTTTTCTTTTTATCCTCTTTCAGATCATCTTCAGATTTGACATTGATTTTATCAGGGAGTCTTGCATCTGGTGGCATTATAGACACTTTTATTCCTACAATTCCTGTTTTTAATTGTGCTTGTGTGGTTGATCTCTTGACTTGAAGTGCAGGATTTCCACATTTCTTCAGGTATCCTTGGTAAAATCTCCATGATTTTGCTCTTGCGCTTGGAATTTTCCCTGATATAATTATCTCAACTCCAAGGGCTCCTGCTGACATGACATCACTCATTGTTTTATGGCCTACTCCTTTGAATTTTTGTGTTCCAAATCTTTCTAGCGAATTGGCTATTCTCTCAGCCACTATCTGGGCGTCTAGATTTGGATCAGTGACCTCACTGATTTCAATTTGAGGATTTTCAAGATTAAACTTTTTTTTCAATACTTTGGTTAATTTTTTTATATTTTCTCCTTTTCTGCCTACTACAAGTCCAGGTCTTGATGCAAATATTATGATTTTTTCTCCTAAAGGTGTTTTGACTAATTTGGTGTGTGAATGGCCTACTCTCTTTAGATTTTGTTCAATGAATTCTTGGATTTGGAATTCTTTTAGCTTTTGTGCAACAAACTTTCTTTCAATCATTTTTTATCCTCAATATTTTGTTTAACTGATTCCTTTAGAATCTTTTCATGTTTTACTTTCTTTGTTTTTTCTTGAGCTTGAGCTTCCTTGTTGTCTTTCTCTTCAGGTATTTTTTCTGCCTTATTTTTTTTCTCAGCTTTATCTTTCTTTTTCTCCCCTTTCTCTTCTGCTACAATTGTAATCATTGTATTTTTTGCTTTTATTCTCCTTTTTCTTCCAAATCTCCATTGATTGGCTCCTTTATCAGCTTTTATTTGAGTGATTACTAATTGTGATGTATTTAGTCCTTTGAATTGTGCATTAGCATCAACTTCATTGAGCATCTTTAATATTGCCTTTGAGGCATTTTGAGGATATCTTCCAGGACCTATTTTTCTTTTATGGCCAATATCTCCATTGAATCTTGTATAAGGGATTGCCATTTTTTTTTCAATCACTTTTTGAAGTATGTTTCTGGCATCATCAACCTTTTTTTTATTTATGAATTTGCAGATTTCAATGCATTGTTTTGTTGATATTTTGAGATCTCTTCCTATTGCACTGGCAGTGTTCTCATTTTTTCCTTCTTTTGTTGCAGTGACCATTTTATTTCTCTTATTTGACTGATATTGATGCTGATGATCTTGTTGCTCCAACTCCTGGTGCACTATGTTCCACTTTCTTCCTATTGTAAGTGAACTCACCTAAAAATTTTCCAATCATCTCTGGCATTATTCTGACAGTCTGGAATGAGTTTCCCTTGTATATTTTGATGATTAATCCTTCCATTACAGGAAGTATTACCATATCCCTCACATGGGTTTTTATCTCTTTTTTCCCTGATTTGATCTTTTTGAGTAGTATTTTTTGCTGATCAGTTAGTCCCCTCTTCAGGCTTCTCTTTTGTCTTGATGGAACTACATCCATAAATTCATTCATGCTCATTTTTTTTAGTTCTTCAAGTGTTTTTCCATAAAATGAAAATTCTTTTTTTGCCATTTTGTTTTACCTTTATCTCCTGCCTGTTCTCCTTGGGCTGATCTTTCCGACATTTCTGCCTGCAGGTGCAAATCTTGGAGCTACTGTTGGCCTTCCTTTATGGGAACTGGTTGTTCCTCCAAATGGATGGTCAACTGAATTTTGAGATGTCCCGCTGACTGATGGATATAATTTTTTCCTTGCTCTCATCTTGAAATAATTATTGCCTGCTTTGTATAATGGTTTGTCAGGTCTTCCTCCTCCAGCAATTTTTCCAATAACTGCTCTGCAGTCTGGAAGCAATGTCTTTTCTTTTTTTGAAGGTAGTATTATTATTACTTTATCAGATAATTTTGTTATTACTTTTCCGAAGGTTCCTGAAGTCCTTATCAGTTTTCCACCATCTCCTGGTTTCAGTTCAATATTATAGATTAATGTTCCTTCTGGAATATTTTTTAATGGCAGGACATTTCCTGATTTTATTGGTGATTTCTCTCCAGAATGGACCTCTTCACCTACTCTTATTCCCTCGCAGGCGATTTGAAGGATTTCTTGGTTATCTTGATATTTTATTTTCATTAAAGGTGCAGTGTGTCCTTGGCAATTGATTATATCTTGGACTGTTCCCTTTAAGGTCTCTTCATTTTTCATCACTCTCTTATGGTTCACACTTCCTTTGAATCTGAAACTAGGGGAAGTGTATCTTGGAGATCCTTTTCCTCTTGCTTGATGTATTAATGTTTTTCCCATTTTGGTTTTGTTTATCTATCCTTAATATTAATTGATCATAACTGCATAATTGTGATTACATTATCCCCATGTTTGTTGCTACATCAATGGCTGGAGTTTCACTGTTGAATTTGATATATGCTCTTTTTCTGCCTTTGTTGTCGACCAGAGTATTTACTTTTTCTACTTTGACATTGAACATTTCTTCAATTGCCTTCTTTATCTCCTGTTTTTTTGAGTCAAGTGAGACTATGAATATCAGTTTGTTCTCAGATTCCATCAACCTCAATGATTTTTCTGTGGATAATGGGTATTTGATAATAGTATCGGATTTTTTTACCATTTTATGTCTCTTAATTATTGAATAATTTCTCCTTTTCCATCTTTTCAATTGATGATTTCGTAAATAGTGTCAACCTGCCTGGTATTGCTCCTGGCGCCAAGATTTTTGCATTCAACTTCTTGACATCTATTGATTCTAGTCCAGGTATGTTTGATACTGCATTCTTTAGTTCACATTCCTTTGATACAACTATTAGAGGGCCGATTGCTTTTTTGTATCTCCTTCCTCTAAGCTTTCCTTTTCCAGCCCTTACTCTTTTTATTGATGCTCTTTCAAGCTCTTTCTCAAGGCCTATTGCTTTAAGTATATTTATTAATTCCTTTGTCTTTTTGATGTTTTCAAATGAGTCATCTAGTATGAATGGATATTTTTCTGGTGGGCTATGCCCTCTTTCTTTAACAGTTTCATTGTTGATTGTTGCTGAAATCGCGACTCTGATTGCTTTCCTGTTCTCTTTCCTGTTTATCTTTTGTTCCCAAATTTTATCTGCTTTTGGTGGATGTGCTCTCCTTCCCCCAACTGTTCCAGGAGCTACAGCTCCAACCCAATTGAACCTTGTTCCTCTCCTGCTCATTATTTTTCTTGGTACTCTTGATATTCCATGTCCATATGATCCCTTATACTTTCTTCTCCTTCTTGACAGATCTGCAGAGGCTCTCATTCCAGCATCAGGTTTTGCACCATATTTTTGTCTTATCTTGCTGAATATTGAATGCACAGCTCGCTTGACTATATCTGGTCTGGACTCTTCTTCAAATTGCTTTGGCAATTGAATTTCTCCTTTTTCTGAATTTTTGGTATCAATTATTTTTAATTTCATTTTCAACCTTGGGAATATGATGGAACTTTAAAAAAATCCCATTTTTTTATTTGTTTCATTTTTTTATGATTATGATTTTCATTGTTTTGATTCAAGACTGGTATACTTAATAGTTGGTGCTTCTTTTGGTATCTTTTTGTTTGGATGCCTTGCGATTGTGAGTTTGATAAGCCTTTTTTTAGGACCTGCGACAGAACCTCTTAACAGTACATATTTGTTCTTTACAAATCCAAAATGAGGAATTCCCCCTTTGATCTTTATTTTTTCAGGGTTATCTCCAATTTTGAGAATCTGTTTATTGCTTTCAGTTCTTGTGAAAAATCCCATCTGACCTGCATGTGCTACTCTATACATGACATGTCCTTGAGCTTTCCAAGGGCCTAAAGAACCTGGTCCTCTTTTTGTCTTCTCTGCTTTATGGCTTCGCAGTCCTACTCCAAATCTTTTTACAGGTCCTTGATTTCCTTTTCCTTTTGTGATAGAATGAATATCTACTTGCATTCCTTCCTTGAATATTTCACTTATATCAATTTCTTTTCCAAGTTTCTCTTTTGCAAAATTCAGCTTGTCCTCTATTTTGCCCCCTATTCCAATTTCAAATAACTCTGGTTTTTTCTTTGATATTGATGTCAATTTTGGTTGTGTGTAGACAAGAAGTCTAATGTCATCAAAATCTTTGATATCATCTATTTTCTTTTTTGATTCTTTTATTTTGATTTTTCTTGAAAGTTCCTTGTCAAGGTTTTGTGCATAGATTTCAGATAGAATTTTTAGGCCGTGTGGGGTTTTTTTATAGAATCTGATAGAAGCAGTTTTTAATGGCGGACATTCGATGATAGTCACCGGAAAAAAAGTGTCGCCAGCTTTAGGTTTTGATGATCGGTTATTAGCACAGATCACATGTGTCATCCCTGCTTTATAACCTGCAAACCCCAATGGTTTTGTATTATTGTCAATGACCCAAGACCTCACTCTAGCTATTATTGACTTGGCTCTCTTTCTTGGCCAATACTGCATACTTCCATGTCTAGGGACACTAATCTTTGCCATTGTTCACGTTCCGCAATTATTTTGTTTTTGCCTGCGGTAACCCACCTCAACACTGCACAACAAACTTTGATAGAATACAGTATATATAATATATCAATAATCCATATTATATTGATTTAACTGTACTGATCAAGGTATTCTTGTCAGGCTTGTTTATATTGCGTATTTAGATATATATTTTGTAATATTCAAATATATATCATAAGAATAGGAATTCAGGATTGGTTTATAAACCTTGTGGTAAACTCCCTATAATGTTTAATTTGATAATCAGTTCACACTTTTAATATTCTCTTAATTTTACTCTTTTTGGTGATATTAATGGATGAATTAACCAAGAAGAAAAGGAAATGGATTATTAACCAATTTAGAGGTGGCAGAAGTGCCACTTCTATA
>JBDROB010000014.1:0-2521 GCA_043810355.1 Candidatus Woesearchaeota archaeon | reverse complement strand
CGTTGAAAAAGTCTCCGTCCGTGCCATGTTTGCCATTGTTTGCCGTAGGCAAACATGGCATGGCTGGACGTAGCTGACCATGTTCCCATGATTCATTATGGGGTTATGGTCAGCGAAGTAGGAGATTTTCAACGCAGCCGCAGTAAAACAATAGATTTATAAATAAAAGTTGAATTCTTTATCCTATCAAGAGATAAACCGGTGCTTATTTAGTGCTTGTTTATACTGGCGGCAAGAGTTTCTTTTGTTCTGCTGACTTGATGAAAATTTGGAGGTAATTTATATGGCAAGAATGCATTCAAGGAAAAAAGGAGTATCAGCTAGCAAAAGGCCTGCAAAAAGGACACATCCTAGCTGGGTCAGGTACAGCAAGAATGAAGTTGAACTTCTCGTTATAAAACTTTCAAGAGAAGGAAATTTAGCATCAAAAATTGGCATAATCCTAAGGGATACATATGGAATCCCAGACATAAAAAAAGCAATAGGAAAAAATATCACTGATCTCTTAAAAGAGAAGAATATGGCTCCTAAAGTTCCAGAAGACCTTACAAGCTTGATGAAAAGGGTTTCTGTAATCAAGAAACATCTTGAGGAGAACCATAAAGACATGCCAGCATTGAGGGGTTTGCAGCTGACTGAGTCAAAAATCAAGAGATTGGTAAAATATTACAAGAAGACCAAAAGACTGTCAATGGAATGGAAATATGATCCAAACAGGATTGATATGCTACTAGAGTAATCTTATTACTTTACTTCAGCAATCCATATTAAATATTAAATAATTGACATTAATAACAAATATATTTAGGACTAGGTGGAAATGTTGGATAAATATGAAAATTTTGAAAAAAGGGTAAATGAAGCAGCTGGTTTTTTCAAGGAATTTGACAAGAACAAGGCAATAAGAGTAATATCTCATATTGACTGTGATGGAATCTGTGCTGCATCTATTCTGATCAAAGCGTTGAATAACAATAATATCAAGTACTCATTGTCAACAGTCCAGCAGCTGAATAAAAAGATGCTGGATGAGCTCAAGAATGAGAAATATTCTTATTATATATTCACTGATCTTGGAAGCGGAATAATCAGTTCAATCTCTGAACAGCTTTCTGGAAGGAAAATAATCATACTGGACCATCATGAGTTTGAGACTGATAAGAATTTTGAGAACATAGCCCATGTTAATCCACATCTTTTTGGTATCGATGGAAGCAAGGAAATTTCAGGTGCTGGAGTGGTCTACTTATTTTCATCAACAATTGACAAGGATTGCATCAATCTTGCTCATATCGCCCTTATTGGAGCTATAGGAGATATACAGGAGAATAATGGATTTCTTAACCTCAATGATAAGATACTGAAAAAAGCAGTGAGCCTTGGGCTGATCAGAGTTGAGAGAGGATTCAGGTTCTTTGGATTGCAGACAAGACCTGTGCATAAAATACTTGAATATTCATCAGATCCATTCATCCCTGGTGTGTCAGGATCAGAATCTGCAGCAATACAATTCTTGAATGAACTGGGAATTGACCCTAAAAAAGGAAATGATTGGAAAACAATCCAGGACTTGAGCGAGGATGAGATGAAGAAGCTTGCTGCAGGAATAATCATGAAGCGCCATAGTGAAGAGGATCCAGAAGATATTTTTGGAAATGTCTATGTGCTTGAGAAAGAGAAAGAACCAATCCTTCGAGATATCAAGGAATTTTCTACATTATTGAATGCTTGCGGAAGGTTAGGCAAGGCATCATTGGGTATAGGAACCTGCCTTGGAATAGAATCATTAAAGAAAAAGGCAATTGATAATCTTTCAAAATATAAGAGAGAATTAGTCAAAGCACTCAATTGGTACAGGGATAATCAGGAATCTGAGAATATAATCTCAAAAAATGGATATATAATCATCAATGCTGAAAACAATGTGATGGGAACAATGATAGGTGTATTAGCCTCTATCATATCAAAATCAAACCATTTTGATCATCTAACATATATCCTGGCAATAGCTCACAATGATGATAGTACATCAAAAATTTCTTTGAGAGTTTCAGGAGATATAAAAAAATTAAAAGGTATAGACCTGAGAACTATTGTAACAAACATAGTGAACACTGTAGGTGGAGAGGCTGGCGGGCATATGAATGCAGCAGGAGCTGTCATAAAGACTGAAAATGAGAATGTATTTATAGAAGAAGCTCAAGAGATGTTTGAAAAACTCTTATTGGAAGAATCAGTAGATTAAATTCAAAATAACATATTATCTAAATATCCTAATTCTTTAAGTTCAATATTGATTATGTTTCAATTTTTCAAATTGGATTCTTTCTAAGCTGAGATCTTTTAGTCTATGAAATTTTTTAGAGAAATCAGATAAGGATAAGTTTTATATGAAATATTAGTAAATAATTAGTAAAGAAATGATATGGATGTTAGTAAAGAAATGATATGGATGTTAGTAAAGAAATGATATGGATGTTAGTAAAGAAATGATATGGATGTTAGTAAAGAAATGATATGG
>JBDROB010000013.1:0-5787 GCA_043810355.1 Candidatus Woesearchaeota archaeon | reverse complement strand
AAAATAATATAAAATATATTTTATAATATACTACAGATCAGCATACATCTATGTTAACAACTAGGTATGCTTTTTTAGTAATCATAAAAATCTGATATCCATGAAAAAACCAATTTCTGCAACAATTGATGAGGATCTGATTAAATGGCTTGATAAGATGCTCGAAGACAAGTTTCGCTATCGGAACAAGTCTCATTTGATTGAGATAGCTCTCAATGATCTAAAAAAGAAGGAGAGGAAGAAATAAGATGCATGTATTCAATAATGAATCAGATTTCGAAGTGATAAGGGAAGGGGAAGATATAACTCTCAGGATAGATTATGAGAAACAGCTCAGGATACCTTCATTAGAGGATGATCCTATTTGCATGTCAAAGACTATGGACAAGCTGATTGAAGTGAAAAATGTTACAAAGATTGTTTTTGCCCAGAGAAGGGATTATGAGTATGACTATAATCAGACAATGTTTCTCATTGAGATAGCTCACCTTTATTTAAGGCTTATAAAAGAAAAAAGAGATATTGGATTGGTTCCAAGCCCTGGGGCCAGCAGGTATATTCAATCAAAATATAACGAGCTTCAGCACTTGATATTCAATAGGCTTAAATCAGATCCTATAGGCAGCTATGTTGAACTGAAAAGGCTTCTTAGGAGGGAAAATATTGCCGGAGAACAAGGCCAGGCACAGAATGATTTTGACAAAAAGTATTCAAGCATATTAAAAAAGCTTATCAGGATGCTTGAAGAGACAAAACTGATAAGGATTGCAAGTTATTATATCGCAGGATACAAGATTGGTGACAGGAGTATATACAGGAGAATCTTCAATCCAGTCATAAAACCAGATTTTATGTACACTAAACTGATGGCTGCTTATCCAGAAGATGCTGAAGAGCTTGATTCATATAATATTGGTGATACAGAAGTGACAATATTTGCCCTTCCTGATACAGTGCAGAACCTCTATCATATCATGCCACCAGAATTCAAGCTCCCAGAGGAAAAATATATGCTTCTTGATATTGCAAGAAAGATACTGGCTGAGCATAAGCCAAAAAGATCTGAGTTTATAGATCCTGAAAGGATGAGATCTGTTTTCTTTAATATTGGGCATGACCTGTTGGATGAGCTCTCTTCATATCATGGCATAAGGATCAAGGAAAAGGAGCTGATAGAACTCACAAATATTCTCATAAGGTACACAGTAGGATTTGGATTGATCGAAGTTTTGTTGACTGACGAGAAAGTTCAGGATGTTACGATAAATTCTCCTATGGGCCAGATGCCTATGTTTATTGTTCATGCTGATTACACTGATTGTATGACAAATATTATTCCGACCATGAATGAGGCAGAATCTTGGGCTTCAAAACTAAGGATGATATCTGAAAGGCCTCTTGATGAGGCTAACCCAATACTTGATACAGAGATTTCAATACCTCAGGCAAATGCAAGGGTTGCAGTTATTGCCCCTCCTCTCAATCCTTCTGGGCTTGCTTTTGCATTCAGGAGGCATAGGGACAAGCCTTGGACAATCCCTCTTTTCATGAAAAACAAGATGATCAATGCTCTTGGTGCAGGGATCATCAGCTTTCTTGTGGATGGATCCAGGACAATGCTTGTCGCCGGAACAAGAAGTGCTGGAAAGACATCTCTTTTAGGATCTGTGCTCATAGAGATAATGAGAAAATATAGGATTATAACCATTGAAGACACACTTGAGCTTCCGACAACTTCATTAAGAAAGCTGGGATATAACATTCAGCCTATGAAAGTTGCATCAGCCCTTGCAAAGAACTCTGCTGAAGTTCCTGCTGATGAAGGTATCCGTACAACATTGAGATTAGGTGATTCCTGCCTGATTGTAGGTGAAGTCAGGTCAACTGAAGCAGCAGCACTTTATGAGGCTATGAGGGTCGGTGCCCTTGCAAATGTTGTTGCAGGTACTATCCATGGAGATTCTCCTTATGGTGTTTTTGACAGGGTTGTCAATGATCTTAAGGTCCCTAGGACAAGTTTCAAAGCAACTGATATTATCATTGTCGCAAATCCTATCAAGTCTGCTGATGGCTTGCATAGATGGAGAAGGATAACACAGATCACTGAAGTCAGGAAATTGTGGGAAAATGATCCTTTGGAAGAGCATGGTTTTGTTGATCTTATGAAATATAACTCAGCAACTGATCAGCTTGAGCCTTCTGATGACCTTATCAACGGTGATTCTGACGTGATCAAGAGTATTGCATCAAATGTAAAGGATTGGGCAGGAAATTGGGACGCTGTCTGGGAGAATATCGAGCTGAGGGCAAAGATCAAGGAGACAATTGTCAAGACATCAGAAAAGATCAATGATCCTGATTTGCTTGAAGCTCCTTTTGTGATCCAATGCAATGATGAGTTCCATAGGATCTCAGACAGGGTGAAGGAGTCCACAGGATCACTTGATCCAGAGAGGATCTTTTTTGATTGGAATGAATGGCTAAACAGGACTATCAAAAGAAGGCGGTTAAACAAAGATGGATGATATGTCAAAACAGAAGGTTGGAGAACTGATGGAAAAGTATAAGCAGCAGATTAAAGCACAGATGGGTGTCAATATTGAAAAGTCCAACAAGATAATCTACTCAAAAGAATATCAGAATTTTAAGGAGGAATATCTTCCAAGACATCTTTCCTATTATGAGAAAGCCTGTAATATTTTTGAAAAGCTGGTGAAAGTCAGTCCTGACCCCAAAAAAGAGGAAAAGTTGAATAAGGCAATACAGACTTGCCATCTTAATATCACTCCGACTGGAGCAACCTCTTTTGCTTTGATGATGCCTATTCTGATAATTTTCTTTGGAGCTATCATCAGCTACTTGGTTTTCCAATCATTTTTCTTTATTTTCTTCTTTTTTATTGTAGGAGCTGCTCTTATTGGACCATTCAATAAGCTGACTTTTTTCCTGGCAAATAAGTGGAGGATGAAGGCAAGCAACCAGATGGTCCTCTGTATTTTTTATGTTGTCACATATATGCGTCATACATCAAATCTCGAGAATGCGATTGAGTTTGCCGCAGAGCATCTTAGCCCTCCTTTAGCATTGGATCTTAAGAAAGTTATTTGGGATGTGGAGACAGAGGAATTTTCTTCAATCAAAGAATCCCTTGATAATTACCTTGAGCAATGGCGTGAGGATAATAATGAATTTGTAGGAGCTTTTGAGCTCATTGAATCCTCCCTTTATGAAGGTAGTGAAGCCAGGAGATTAAGTGTCTTGGACAAGTCTCTTGATGTGATTCTTTCTGAGACATATGAGAAGATGCTTCATTATGCCCATGGCTTAAAATCACCTATTACAATGCTTCATATGCTTGGTATCATCATGCCAATATTAGGATTAGTCATCCTTCCATTGATAGTAAGTTTCTTTAGCGAAGCTGAATGGTATCATATAGCTGCATTGTACAATATTCTGATCCCTATTTCAGTTTATTATATGGGGAAGATAATCCTTGCCAAAAGGCCTACTGGTTATGGTGACACAGATATTACACTGATAAATCCAGATCTTAAGAAATATAAGAGTATCATATTAAAAATATTTACTCTTGAGATTAAAATACATCCTTTATTCATCTCAATCATGGTATTTATCATATTATTTCTTATTGGATTGTCGCCGATCATAATCCATATGATTGATGAGGATTTTGATATTGTGATTATTGATAGCAAGGATGGATTCATCCAATATAAGAAGGATGTTGAAAAGGATAATCTGAAGAATGTCCAATATTCCCTGCTTGATTATAAGATGAGCACTGTTAAAGAAAATACCTCTTCAAAATATGGCAAGATCATAGGTCCGTTTGGGATAGGAGCATCAATTTTTAGTGTATTTATTGTATTATCTATAGGTCTATCAATAGGCCTTTATTATAGGCTTAGATCTAAGAATATTATAGCGATTAGAGAAAAATCCAAACAGCTTGAAAAAGAGTTTGCTTCTGCACTATTCCAATTAGGTAATAGGCTTGGAGATGGGTTGCCAGCTGAACTTGCATTTGGAAAAGTCGCGATTGTCATGAAAGATTCTATATCTGGTAATTTTTTTGAGCTTGTAAGCCAAAATATAAGAAAATTAGGGATGGGGGTTAAGCAGGCAATTTTTGACAGTAAATCAGGGGCAATATTAGCATTTCCATCAAAAATTATTGAAAGCTCGATGAAGGTGCTTATCCAGAGTGTGAAAAAAGGTCCAGCTGTCGCAGCCCAGTCCCTAATGAACATATCCAGGTATATTAAGGAGATCCATACTGTGGATGAGCGTCTGAAAGACCTGCTTGGTGAGATCATATCTTCTATGAAATCTCAGATCAAGTTTCTCACTCCAGTCATTGCTGGAATCGTCATCGGCATCACTTCTATGATATCGACGATTTTAGGAAAGCTTGGATTAATGCTCAGTGAGGCTGCATCTGGAGATGCTGCAATGGAGCTTCCTGAATTGTTTGGTGATGGAATTCCAACATATTATTTCATGATAGTTGTAGGTATATATGTGGTTCAGATTGTATATATATTGACTATTCTTGGTAATGGTATTGAGAATGGTGAGGATAAATTGAATGAGAATTATCTTCTTGGTCAGAATCTGATAAAGAGCACTCTCCTTTTCTCATTCTTTTCAGTAGTGATTATGATAATATTCAATATTATTGCAACTGTTATCATAACCCAAGTAGGTATTTGAGAAGATGAGGATTTTAGAAAATCAATGGATTCTAAATAAGAATAAAAAAATAAGAATAAATAGAAGAAATAAAGATAAAACGAAGAAATAAGAATAAATAGAAGAAATAAGGATAAAATGAAGAAATAAGAATAAATAGAAAAAATAGGAATATATAAGAAAAAATAGGAATGGGGACGCCGAGACTTTCAATACCAAATATTTTGAACATTTGATTTTTTGAACTCGGGACACCTACGTTCCTGAGATTAGCACTTCAGCGTAGTGCTCTCCCGGACTGAGCTACGTCCCCATAATAACTATAAAAGTTAAACTGAATTTAAAAAGGTTTTGGAAATTCATTTTAGAATTTTCCAAAGCCCAGGAAAAAATATTATTTTTTCCGCTGGTTGCGGAAATATGCGAAGCAGATTTCCTGACCTTAAAAAAGACAAAGTCTTTTTGTAATCTTTTGCTAATTGGAGAATTTATTCAACTTTCTCTTCTTCAATATCTAGTTGTTCTTCAGTTTGTTCTTCAGTTGTTTCAGGTTCAGATTGAGTTTTATGTTGGGCTGCCTTTTTTGAAGAAGTTCCTTCTCCTTTTCCTGCAATCTCCAATGTTCCAAATTTTCCAGTGGTCAACTGCTTTTCTCCCTGCCATTCATTGACATATCCGTTTTTTATATGGAGTTTGTCACCTACTTTGACTTGGTCAATCTGTTCATTCCATAATGTCAGCTTTATCTCGCCTGTGTCATCCTTTATCACTGCATTGCAAACCCTTCCAGCTTTTCCGAATTTCTGGAATTCTCTTGGTTCTTCTTTAGAAACAACTTCTACAACTATGTCTACATTTCCTTGTTTTGGTTGTAAATCTTGTATTGCCATTTTGTTAAGAAGGAACTAGGGAAGGTTTATAAATTTTTGGATTCATAAGTCTAATACTAAGAATTTATTTCCTATGATCTCAACCAATTTTATAAAATCATCCTTGCAGAACTCCAAAGTCTCAGTATTGATGTTAGGATGAAAGCTTACAAAATCAGCCTCCCAGACATCTTTCTCAATC
>JBDROB010000012.1:0-21638 GCA_043810355.1 Candidatus Woesearchaeota archaeon | reverse complement strand
GGGGCAGCTTGGTCTTCATAACAGAGATATTGAAGATCTGGAATCAGCAGTAGCTGAATCAAGCAGAAAAGCAGATTTTGAAAGAAAATACAGGATTGCAGAGCTTCATTTAAATGGCCGCCTTGATCCATTAGGCTGGGCGGAGATGGGAGAGTATGCAGGATGGAAGGATAATTTTGATGACCAATGGACTGGGATTGCAGCATTCTTTGACATTGATTCTGTACTAAAAGCTGCATCACAAGCAGGATATGACCTTGATCCAGAAAGCCTGAGAAGAGTTGAATATGAAAGGATCAAAGGCAATCTAAGGAATATTGATCTTGATTTAACAACTAGGATAATCTATCTTCAAGAATCAGGACATTCATCAAAAGGAGGAGGCCCAGCAAGCTATACCTATGATGGTGTTGTTGCACAGATAGGCGGAGAATTTGATGATGCGATCCAAAGGGCAAGGCAGCAGAGAGTGTATGATGTTGAAAGAGCTGAGAGATTAGTGAGAGATTACACACAATCACAAGCACAACTTGACACTGATGAACTGAGAAAAGCCCAGAACATAACTGGGATGATGAATTCAGAGATTGAAAATGAGATTTATGCCCAGGAAAGAAGGCTGCAGGCATTATCTGGTTTAACAGGCAAACAAGGAGATGACCTTATCAGATATATAAATGAGACAGATCCTAAACATGAAGAAAGAATCAGATACCATATATCTGAGTATATTGACAGCATGAATAATTTCAAGTTTTTCACAAGCCCAGAAGCAAGAGAATACAGAAGAACTGAACAATATGAGAATGTTTCTCAAGCAAATCTTGCAAGTATACAGCATCATATGAAAGTCTTGCAAAGACTGACAGGATTTGATGCAAATATTCTTCGAACAAAGATAAAAGAGGGTTGGGGCATATATGATGATTCTTATATGGGATTGTGAGACTAATATTCTTCGAACAAAGATAAAAGAGGGCTGGTACCAAGCTGAATGACCCTGAACAATTCCCTTATATAAGAAAAAATAACCTGATTCTTGTTCCTGTTGATCAAGTCAAGGCATTTGCCAAACTGGTAGTCATCCTTTTGTTTCTGCATCTTATGTATCAATCCCAGATTTCTGGTGTAATAGGCTTGGTAGGAAAGATTAAAGTATTCTTTTAGTTCCTGAAGCAATGGCATGATCTCCTTGTCTTTTTCAAAACCATTTTTTTCCACATATTTGTAAAGATAGTAATAAACATGCTGGATCTTGGAAAGATGCGTCAACAATTCCCAGTAGATGATTGAGTCTTTCTTGAATTCCTTATGGACAATCCTCCTGCAGAATATCACAAACTTATCATTCTGGTTTCTCAAGTCTTCTATCTCATTTCCCTGGAACCTGTTCTCTGAAAAAGATTCTGCAAGTTTTTCATGAGACTCTTTTATCACCAGATAGATTCGTCTCAGCATTGTGGCAAATTTTTCTTCAGAAGGCTCTGCAATGTTTTCTATAATACAATAATCCTTTGCCCTTGCTGTCAGCTCAAAGCCCAGCAGAGTCTCTTCTGTGATCTTTTTGACTGCATGAGACAAATCTTGGCCATTTATCCTTATTTTGTCAAATCCTTTCCTATATATATGGGTGAGGATATTGTAAAGATTATGCCTGTTCTTTTCAGTAATATTTACTGTTATCTGTTTTACTTCTTTTTGTTTTTTTCCTGACTGCAATAATAAGCCATTATCAGTCTGAGTCAGTTCAATCTCTTGTCCAGCATTTATATGATTGTCCCTAGACCATTTGCTTGGGATAGACACAACTAATGTTGATGGACCCAGTTTTATTACTTTTCTCTTCATTTTCGATGTGAGTTTTGATTTAATATGTCAAGAACCACTATGCACAGACTAGTGTCATTAAACCTGATTATTGATACTGCGGTTCTTGAGCATATCAGGAATGCTTTGATGTTAATAATAAATAATCAGTTCCTGATACTCTTCAAAAAGAGGAGAAGCATTCCTGATATATAAATATTTCGATAATGTATATATGATTATATACATATATATAATATTAGGATTAAATATATATTTATAATTCCATTTTACTCATTCTAAATACAGTTGAAGCTGAAAAGAGGGTGGATATTAGATGATTTTTGATTATTTAGAGATATGATGGCAGATGAAGACCTAGAGGGAATTGCAAGGAAAAAGAGAGGTGAGAAAGAGATATTGGAAGAACTAATTGACCATGAAGGCATGGTCCGAGAAAATGACAAAGAGCTGCTGGCAAAGGTTGCAAAAGACCTTGGATTTGTTGATGACAAATATTATACAGCATCTGAACAAATGATGAAAGGAAAGCAGGAGATTGACAGCACATCAGACAAGTGGTTTTAAGATGAACATCAACGAATTGAGGAAAGAGCTAGGAAAGCATTCATGGGGGATTGAAGAAGGTCCAGGACTTCCCCAGATGATACTCTATCCATTGCATGCATTCATAACACAGTCAAACATATGTCATCCAGAAAAGGTGAGCATAAATCTTTTTGCTTTTAAAAAAAATATTGGTATGAAATTTCATCTGAAAATGAGAAGTATGAAGTCTATATGTGGACATTTGAAAGGATGAAGAAAGACCCTTTGTTTTTACAAAGGTGCATTGAGGTAACAAGGCAAAGGCAGAAAAAGCTTTTCCTTATCCTGGATATTTTTGAAAACACAAAAAACCATATGAGCAATAGGGAACTTTATCAATCATATATCTCATTTATGGATAATTATGTTAAATACCTAGAATATCCTGTTGCAATAGAATGCATTGACGTCTTTTCTGCTTATTATCTTGAGAAAATAGTTAGAGATGAACTTCCTGGGTTGAGTGATAAACAGATGAATGAATTGATCCTGACATTAAGCTCTCCAAAAATACTCAGTTTTATTGAAAATGAGAGAATAGACTTCTTGACTATATTACTGGGACATATTGATGATATAAAAAAAGGATTTGTCAACAATGATCTAAGGCAAAAACTGGATATGCATTCTGCTAAACATTTCCATACCCAAAATAATTACAAGACAATAAATAATCTTGATCCAGATTTTTTTTATGAGATGTTAAAGGAAGAATCTCAGAAAGAAAAACAAGATATTGAGAAAGAGCTTAGAAATTTGAAGAATAAGGTGAATAATCTTCAAGCAAATGCTGAGTATCTCAAAAGTAAGTATAATTTTTCTAAAAACCTATTATTACATTTCAAGATTACAGAAACAATGGGAAAGAGCATTGATGATAGGAAGGATATGATGCTCAAGATGAACCATTATATTAATGAATATTGCAAAAAAATTGCAAAAAGAACAAAAGTCGATTTAGATGATATCTATCATTATTCTGTTGAAGACATAAATAACCTTTTGATAAATGATAATGTATTGGATTCTGAAGTTGTCAAGAAAAGAAAAAAAGGATTCGTATATGTGGTATCAAGAGGAGATATCAATGATATCAATGTTGACTGGTTTTATGGAGATCATGTTGATGAGATTCTGAATCTTACTTTACCTGATAAAAATATTGAAATAAAAGGTCAAGTTGCGAATGCTCCTGTCAAGACAATAAGGGGAACTGTCCAAATAATCCGTGATGTTTCTACAGAAGTGTTTGATAAAGGAAATATTTTAGTTACATCAATGACTAGGCCTGAATTTGTACCATTAATGAGAAAGGCAAAAGCTATTGTAACAGATGAAGGTGGTATTACATGCCATGCAGCTGTTGTTTCTAGAGAATTAGGGATACCTTGTGTGATAGGCACAAAGATTGCTTCAAAAGCAATCAAAGATGGAAGCGAGATAGAGATTGACCTAGAAAAAGGGATTGTGAGAGAGGTAAGATGAAAGTCAACTGGAGAGTCTATGAAAGGGATCATCTGTATCCACAGGGGATTTCAGCCTATCTTGACCTTTTGCAGCTCAAACCATCACCTGATACACCATTTGTTGCAAACCATAATGATGTATTCTGCTATAAAGGAGACTACTTCTATTGGGCAAGGGATGCAGACCAACTGAAGAAGACAGCAGATGAATGGATCAATGGATGGCTGAATGACAAAGAGAAATTAAAGCAGATAATTGGATTATATGAGAAATCAAGAGCAGAGATGAAGACAGTAATTCCAGGCCTGAAAAAGATAAATGTCAGGGATATTTCAAATTCAGAATTATATGATATCTATTTCAAGGCAAAATCAGTATTCCTAGGAAATATAATATTTTCAGAATATGCAACAGACACATTTGATGATTTTTTTGGAGAGATGTTCAAAAAGTTCCTGCTTGAGCTGAACAAGGAGATAATAGAGCATGACTTGATTGAGTTCATGCAGCCAGCATATGTCTCTGAAAGTTTACATTATAAAAAAGAAATATTAAATCTTTCTTTGACAAAAGAGATTTTTGATAATGAAGTGGATCAATTAGCAGACAAGTATGGCTGGATAGCAATGAGCTGGGATGGCAGCCATGAAATTAAGGCTGAAGATGTCAAAAATGAGATTGAAAAACAAAAATCAGAGAATCTTATTGAAAGGGCAAAAGAATTGAAGCGGATTAATGATATTAAGGACTCAATAATTGAAAAAAGAAATGAATTGATTGAGAAGTACAAGCTTGATCCATTAAAATTAGGTCCATATTTCTGTTTATTAGATAAATTTGCATTATTCCATGACTGGAGAAAAGAGACACAGATGCGATGCAATCAGATAATCTTTCAATGCCTGAAAGAGATGGCAAAAAGATTTGAGATTGAATACAAAGACCTTCTTTTTTATCTGAATCCAGAGATAAAATATCTATGTCTTGATAATGTGAAAGTTGAACAGGCAATTTTAAAGAAAAGGCAGACAGGAATGTTATGGGTAATATCTTATGGAGTAAAAGAAGAGTATCTTGGAGATGAAGCAATTGAAAAACTAGATGAATTAGTTCTTTCTGTTGTTAAAGCAGATAATGTTTCTGAAGTAAAAGGGATTCCTGCAAATAAAGGAAGATTTGTTGGGAAAGTGTTTTTAGCGAAAAGTGCAAAATCAGCAAATCAAGAAATCAAGGAAGGAGATATATTGGTTACATCAATGACAACAATCGACTATCTGCCTGCTATGAGAAAAGCAGCTGCAATTGTCACAGATGATGGTGGAATCACATGTCATGCAGCTATTGTTTCTAGGGAGCTAGGAAAACCATGTGTTGTTGGAACAAGGATAGCTACTCAAGTGTTTTCACATGGAGATGAGGTTGAAGTTGATGCAGAGAAAGGGGTTGTTAGGAAGATAATTGAATACAAAAAAGTGTCAACAGGAGATTATAAGGTTGCATTGATAATGCACATGTTTCTTGAGGCATTTGCACATGAACAGGAAAAGGTACTTGGATATGGGCACAAGAATGCTGTCATTGTGTTCAATGACCTAAGAACCAGATTTTATGTTGATTCAAACGAGCTAAAAGGAGTTGGACAATATGCAATTGAAAAACTGAACAAAGATCCATTATTTGGGGAGAAAGTGATATTAGAGCATAAAAAAGTTGGAGAAGAACTATTAAAAGATTGTGAAGAGATATACAATACAAACCTTTCAGAGAAGTCAAATGGACAGTTAAATGAAATATTCCAAAAATATTACAACAGTTTTGTGAGATTCTCTGCATTTCATCTGATGCCAGTAAGCCTGGAAAAAGAGATCTCAAAAAAGGTCATGAATACTCTCAAACCTTTGGTAGAAGATGTAAATGATACAATAATAACAGTTTCCACCCCAACAGATGAAACAAATTTAGTGAGAGAGAAAAAAGGTCTTCTTAAGATAGCAATTTTAATGAAAGACCTTAACCTTGACATAAATTCTAAACAGATAATGCAATTGCTGGAAGGACATACAAGAAAATTTGAATGGATGGGTGTAACCCATAAGTACACTCCTCATACAATAGAATATTATACTGAGAAATTACAGCAGATATTGGAAAAGGATCCAAAAAAGGAATTGCATGAATTGGCTGACAGGCTGATTGAGACAGAAAAACAAAGGGATCAGATACTAAAAAATCTTGATATCAATAATGAGATCAGATCATTGATAGATATTCTGCAGAAATTTTCCTTTATGAGGGATTTCAAGAGAGATACAGGATACAAATCACATTATTTTATGGAGAAATTATGGAATGAGATTGCCAAAAGAGCAGATTTGACTGCTGAACAAGTGAAAAACCTGGTACCTTCTGAGATTAACAATTACTTATTAGACAATAAGTTGCCTAACAAAGAAGAGCTGGATAAAAGGCTAAAATATCAGATTATTTCTATTGTCAATGGTGAATTAAAACATTTTACTGGTGAAAAAGCAGAAGAGTTTGAAAAAGTCAATATAGTTGAAGAAGAGATTAATCAAACAGACTCATTCAAAGGAATGCCTGCAAACAAAGGAAAGGTAAAAGGAAGAGTCAAGATTGTCCTAAAACCAGAAGATATCTCAAAAGTAGAGAAAGGAGACATACTGGTTGCAGTAAACACAGAGCCTGCTATGGTTCCTGCAATGGAAAGGGCTTCTGCAATAATCACAGATGAAGGTGGAGTGACATGCCATGCAGCAATTGTCTCAAGAGAATTGGGAAAGCCATGCATTATCGGGACAAAGGTTGCAACCAAAATATTGAAAGATGGAGATTATGTTGAAGTTGATGCAGAAAAGGGGATTGTAACTAAAGTCAAAGAAAAAGGAAATACTCAAGATATTCTCAAGATATTCAAAGCAAATGGGATTGAATCATCTATTCAAAGAAATGTGTCGTTTTCTGGATTAAGCTTCATTACATTAGCATATGGAACATTGATGGGAAAAGAGCTTGGATTCACACATAAGATCATTGCAGGAATTGGTGAAATGGGCAGGAAAGATGTCCAAATAATGATAAATGTGGAGGAAAATGGAAGACTAGCTGGGAAATTCATAGAAAAATATCCAGAAAAGGTAGACCCAGTGCTGGACAGGGCATTGATGATATACAATGAATGCAAAAAAGAAGTTGAAGAGTTATCAGACCAAAATATTGATCCTTATGAAATCCTTGAAAGATGGGCAAAAACATATGTCAATATCCTGGTATCATTAGGCATAACAGGATCATTCATGAGATATATTGGGGAAGACAAAAATAAACTTACAAAACATATACAAGAAAGAGTTGGAAAAGAAAGGGATGATGCTTCCAGAATATATGCACAATTAGAAGAGATCATAAGAGAGGTGGTTATAAATATTGGGAAAGAAAAAGGGTTTGATGGAGAATTAATCAGACATATGACATATGATGAAATAAAAGATTTCCTTAATACTAAAATTATTTCAGAAGAAAGAATAGGAGAGCTTGAGAAAAGAAAAAATAATTTTCTCTATCTATGGCATGGTGCAGATGAGATAGTCATAACAGACAAGGACCAGATAAAAGAAATTGAGAATGAACTCTTCAAACCTGAAAAAGATTTCTTAAGAGGCCATACTGCACATAAAGGGCTTGTTGAAGGCATTGTGATAAATGCAGCTGAAGCCAAGAACATAATTCTAGTTACATCAAATACTACTCCTGACCTTATACATCTAGTGTCACATTCTTCTGCAATTATTACAGATGAAGGAGGCATTCTTTGCCATGCAGCAAATATTGCAAGAGAGATGAAAAAACCATGTGTAATAGGAACAAAACATGCAACCAGATTGTTTAAAACAGGTGACAGAGTGATTGTTGATGCTGATAATGGCATCATAAAGAGATTGAAGAATGAAGACTTGGAGGAATTAAAATGACACAGATTAAAATAACAACAGACAATGAATGGGGAGCAGACAATGGATTGAAAGGTAAATATCAATTGTTAGAGGCAGAATATTTGGAAGACAGACTTCAAATAATGTGTTTAGGAGATCTCTTGCCAACAGGAACTATTAAGACAGTTGGTGCAGTAAGCCTTTTTAAGGTAAGGATAAAAGAATTGATTGCTAAAGACCCTTCAATCAGCAATCTATCTCTTGTAGATCAGATACCATTAGTGTATGACCTTGATCCAGCAGAATTTATGGAAAATTATAGAGATGCACCAAGGTTTGTAAGAGAAGGAGCTGCGTTCTTAAAGCAGTCACAGCTTCCTGTAATGGTTTCTATTACAGGAAATAGGGAATTTGATTACCAAGGATTATTTGATATGATGGTTGAAAGGGAAGGCATTCCAGAAATAGATTATATGGATGAGCTTAATGGATGCGGTAAGTTTTCTCTCTTGAGAACACCTCAATCCTTATACGGTGAATCAACAGGATTTCTTTTTGTGCCATATGATCCAGAGCATGACTGTGCGTTTTTTAGAAGTCATCTTGAGCATGGTTTGGATAGATTAAATGATAGGAAACCTGAAAGAATTGCTGTGATGACACATGAAAATCCAAATCCAGAAGCAGTAGGAAAAGACAGGAAAGCCAAGAATCAAACCACTCTTGACTATTGTTTAGGGCAAGTGGCTAAATTTCCAATTCCTGCAACATGCTTTTGCTGGCATCTGGATGTATCTGCAGAACCATTTATGTATAATGGGGTAATAGTCCAGCCAGTATCAGGCTCTGAAACAGTAATATTTAATTCTGCAGATGGAAGTTATACTAAAAAGAAAATGGAGGTAGATTAAAATGAGTAAAACAGCTTTACTGGTACTAGACTGCCAGAATGATTTGTTAAAAGAAGATGGAAAAGCAGTAGGATTTGGCATAGCTGCACATGCAAAAGAAGTTGGAACTGTTGCAAACATTGCAAATGCTTTGGAAAAGGCAAGGGATGCAGGAGTTGATGTCATTTATGTGACAGTCAGCTTCAATGATGATGACCTGAAAAAGTCAAAGACACCGATGCATAAAAGCATGATAGGAGGCACTGTGCTTGAACCTGCAAGTAAAGGAGCTGAGATTGTTGATGAGATAAAGCCAAAAGGAGAGAAAGTATTCAACAAGACAATGATTAGTCCTTTTACAATACCTGAATTTGTGAAAGAGATAGCAAAATATGACAAATTGCTGCTGGCAGGTGTTGCAACAAACTTTGTTGTGGAATCAACTGCAAGAGAGGCAGCAGACAGGTGCAAGGAAGTAGTAATCTTGAAAGACTGCTGTGCTTCAATGAATAATGAGCTTCATGAGATGTGTTTGCAAGTTTTGTCAAATCTGGCTACAGTGATTACAAGTGAGGAATTAGAGCTTTAGAACAGAAAATTAGTATTAACAAAGCCATTACTGCAACAAAATTTATAAAAGATTATGAGATTATATAGTAGAAGGTGGAATAAATATAGGAAGTAATGAGGAAAGTATGATAGATCCAGAAAGAGAACTATTCAAGTGGGGACCAATTGATGGCAAGATACTTTACATAGACTCATTTATGGAGCAGATGGTGATGTATAAAAAAAAGATTAAAGAAACATGGCCAGATGTGATAATTTACATAAAAGATGGGAAAGTTCTTGGGATATCTGATTATGGATTATTAAGAAAGTATGGAATGATTTTATATGGCAAATTTATCAAGGATGATAAAAAATGCAAAACAATATTTGACAAATGGAATGATTATGCAATCCAGATAGAAAAATGGTGCATGAAGCACAGAGATTCTGATCTGACAAAACTGTCAGATAATGAGATTTATAGTCAATTAATAGAATTCTTTAAACAATATGATGATATGTGGGTATATGGATTTATTCCAGAGATTGCAAACTGGGGTCAAGAAGAAAATTTAAAAGTTATTATTAAAAAACAGTTCAAACAAAATTTTATAGAGATCTTTGAAGCTTTGACAGCTCCAGAAGAACTGTCATTCTTTCAGATTGAAGAGAGGGATCTGCTAAAAGGGGATATTGAAGATCATGCAAAAAAATATTTCTGGATTGGAAACAGCTATGGTGGAGTAAAATTCCTGACTGCTGATGATTTTAGGAATAATCTGAAGGCATTAGACAAGAAAAAGTTGGAGGATATTCAAAAATTTACTGAAAACACCAAAAAAAGAAAACAGGAAGTGAAAAAGAAGTACAATATCCCTGATGAGATAATGTTTTTGGCATCTAAACTAAGTTATACAGTATGGTGGCAGGACTTAAGAAAAAAGTATATATTCATAGCATTGCATGTGATAAACCATTTTGCAAAAGAGATTGGAAGAAGAAACAATATTACAGAAGAAGAAATAGAGATGTATTCTCCAATTGAGCTTTTAAAACTTGCTGAGAAAGGGGAAAAGATTGATCTAAATAAGAGAAAAGATTCATACATGTCGTATTATCATGAAGATAAAAATTGCTTAACATATTATTTTGGAAGTGAAGCTGATGAAATTGCTATGAAATACACAAAGATAAATGTGGACATGGATATCAAAGAGATAAAAGGAATGGTGACAAGCAAAGGTAAGGCAAAAGGCAGAGTCAGAATATTGTTAGGGGCAAAAGATTTTAGCACAATGGAAAAAGGGGAAATACTTGTAGCAAGCATGACATCACCAGATTATATTGTAGCTATGAGAAAAGCTGCAGCTATAGTGACAGATGAGGGTGGCATGACTTGCCATGCAGCAATTGTCAGCAGGGAATTGGGGATTCCATGCATTGTAGCTACAAGGATTGCTACAAAAGTTCTTGAAAATGGAGAGATTGTTGAAGTTGATGCAGATAATGGAATAGTCAGAAGGGCAAAGTGAATATAAAACAAGAAGCATACAACAGAATAAAAAACACGAAATGGTATAAACAAGGAGCTGAAGCACTGCCATTATATGCTTCTTTTCCAGGAATAATAAGTGTTTATGGTATGAAACCTACTGTCACCCAAGCTTTTACAAAATCAATACAATACATAGATAAAAAACTCTTAATATGGATGTTTGAGCTTAAAGGTTTGGAGCTAGTCTCTCATTCTATATGGAATTCATACAAAAATGACTCAGATTTCTTTGATAAACTCATTAAGTTATTTAACGAAAAGGAAAAAATCCTAGATAATAAGATCTTAAAAACAATTGACTTAGATAAATTATCTGATGATGAGTTAAAAACCTCATTAATAAAATCAATCCAGATATATGAGGAAACATGGAAACCATTCATGTATATTGATTCTTTTGATGAGAATTGGAAAGAAATACTAGATGACCTTATTAAGAAAAATTGTCCTGGACTATTAACAGAAGAAGATATCGCAGAATTACTTTTACCAGAAGAATTAAGCTATATTCAAGAAGAAGAACTTGAATTGACTGGATTAGGCAGAAATCCAACAGATAATCTGATTGAAGACCATCAGAAGAAATACTATTGGGTATTAAACAATTATTCTTATATTGAGGAATTAGATGCTGAGTATTTCAGGGAAAAACTAATGAAAATTAAAGATCCTGATAAGATACATAAAGAACTAAAAGATACAATAAAAAATATAATTAAACGAAAAAATGAGATTAGAGAATTAAAAAAAATTCCAGCAGAAGTACTGTTATTTATTAATTTATTAATAATAAGCACAAAGCTTAGAGACTATCGTAAAAGACAAGGTTGTAAAGGAAATGTAATGATCAAAAAGCATGCTGTAGAGATATCAAGAAGAAGGAACATACCATTGTCACTTCTAGAAAACATACCATATTTTCAATTCTTGGATAAAGCATTTACTCTCTCAAAAGAGGAATTAGAGAAACTTGAACAACCTTTTCTACAATATAATGATGAGGATCTAGAACCTGCTACATTTTATGGAAAAGATGCTGAATATGTGTATAAAGGATTTTTAGAATCCAGAAAAGGATTAAAAACTGATTTAAAAGGGATGGTTGCATGCAAGGGATCTGCAATAGGTAAAGTTAAGATTATTATGACATTAGAAGAATTTCCAAAAATGAATAAAGGAGATATACTTGTCACATTTATGACCAGACCAGAATATGTTCCATTGTTGAAAAAAGCAGCAGCTATTGTTACAGAAGAAGGAGGAATAACGAGCCATGCAGCTATTGTCAGCAGAGAGCTAAATATTCCTTGTGTAATTGGAGTTAAAGAAGTGACAACAATTCTAAAAGATGATGATATAATTGAGGTAGATGCTGAGAAAGGTGTTATTAGGAAGGTAAAATGAAAAAATATGTTAAAGTAGCATTAAAAAAATTGATTGAGTCAGATAAACTCAAGATTGAAGTAAAACTTAATAAAAAGAATGATTATAAAAAATGTCTTTGCAGACTGATTTATAATAAATTAATCCTAACAGCACAGATGAAGATTGTGCCTTCTCATATCAAGAATGCAATTTTAAGGACAACTGGGATGAATGTAGGCCATGATGCATGTGTTCCTCATGACATCACAATGGATGCATATTTTCCTGAACTGATATATCTTGGAAAAGGCATCATCATAGGAGGAGAATCAAGACTTGTTACACATGAGATAAAAGGGAATAAGCTGATACTTGGAAAAAACATCTTGAAAGACAGATGCCTCATGGGAGGATTGTCAGTAATGAAACCAGGAAGTGCCATCAGCAAGAACTCAATCCTGAACATGACATCTGAGCTTGAATCAGAGATGCCAGAAGGTGAATTATGGGGTGGAAAGCCAGCAAAACTCATGATGCAGTTCTCAAAAGATGATATTGAAAAATTCTTCAAGCCATCTGAAGGCAATTACAAGCAATATTACAAAGATTTCAAGAAAAAAGTAAAAGAATTCATGAAAGATCCAGACCAGAATTATCTGAAAATATATTATAATGGAAAAAGGCTGAATGCAGGAAATGACTGGCACAAGGCAAGAAACATTTTCAGAATATGGTATAATGGAATAATAATTGAGACAACAAGAAGACTGCCTCATTGTTTTCTAAAGACATTATTGCTGAGGATGGCAGGAGTCAAGATTGGAAAAAATGTAAAGATAGGATATGGATGCGTGTTTGACCATATCTATTGCGACACAATCACAGTAGAGGACAATGCTGTGTTAGACAAATATGTATATATAGACGGCCATGAATACACAATAACCCAGACAGTATTTGGAAAGACTAAGATCGGCAAAGGAGCACACCTAAAAAAACATGTATATGTCAGGACATCTACACAGATTGGAGAGAATGCAGTGATTGAGCCAAATAGCCAGGCACAAAGAGTGATTCCAGCAAATGAAGTATGGGGTGGGATGCCTGCAAAATTTGTCAGGAAAATTGAGTAAATTTAATAAAACAAAGAATTATTATTAATAAAAAACAAGATTTTCACAAAATGGGAGAAAAAAAGACAAAAAAGAAAGGAAAGAAGCCATCCACTGGTCCGCAAAAGACTGGTAAGACCCCAGCAGAAAAACAAACAGCAAGAGCAGAAAGATATAAGAAAAAAGAATATCAGACAAGGACAAGCGGGAATATCCCTTATGAGCCAATAGGTGGCCATAGGGAATATGAAAAACATGAGCCTGGTTCTAAAGAATATGTTAAAGCGTGGAGAGAAGAATCTAAGATAGATTGGGCAGGAGCATATGCAAGAATTGAGAAAAAAAGAAAAAAAGAACATGCAGAAGATGAAAAAAAGAAAAGAGCAGAAGAAAAAGAGCAGAAGACAATTGATGAACTAGTAACTGAACAAACTTATGACCAGATAAGAAATGCATATGCAGAAGAAAGGGCTAATGCTCCTGGAGCAAGTGCAAAAGAAAAAAGAAAAGGATTCATGAGAAATATATTGAATATAACAAAAAACGCCTATTATAACACTGTAGGAAATCTTATGGCACAGAGCCAGAATGAACGGACAAGAAGATCAATCAGAGCCAATCCAAAAGGAAAAGAAAAACTTGTGATATTAAAGCCTGGGATATACCAGACAATAGGGTCACAAGCAGCACTTGGAAGAAAACTCATAAGGAAAGGGTATCTTGTTTACCATGTTCCTGGAGACCATCATCTCACTCTTGAACAGAACACTGACAGGACATTTGAGCATATTGAAGACCTTTTTACAGACCCAATGTCAAACAGAGGAAAGGGATCAAAGAAAAAGAAAATTGGACCTTATAGGGAAATAATACTGACAGGGCATAGCAGTGGCGCAAATGTCTTTGCATACCTGGCAGGAGACAAGCGTGTCCATGATTATAATATCAAGAAAGTGCAGGCAAGGGCAATTGCTGCAACAGGAATAGGTGAAAAACCAACATTAGGGCAAAGGCTATTGCTGCCCTTAGCAGAAGGAGACAATCCAAAAACCAAGAGAGGAAGGGAAAATATCATATACATGCACAAGAGAAAGCCTCTTATTCCAGTGCAAGTTGTAGTCGGAAAATATGATGACCTTGTGCCGCCAAGAGATGGAATATATAAATATGCAAGCAACCATTACCTTATTGACCATCCAGACTCAACACATTTTGGGACATCTGGAGTGAATGACACAATGAATGATGTTTTTGTAAATCTGCTTGAAAGAGAGGAGAAATACAGGGAGAGAGTAGTAGCAGGCAAGCCTAAAAAAAAGCTAGCAGCATAAAATGACAGTGAAAAAGATTGACTTGATCATAATTGACATTGACGACACATTCTTGTACCACAGGACTGTCGCGATTGCAAACAAGCTGTTTGTCGAGTCAATATTAGGGGGAAAAGAGGAGATTCTCACAACAGGGGAATCTATAAGAAAGATATTGCGCAATCCCTTAAAGATAAGATTCAATAAGAAGACACTGATGCTGGCAAAAACAGGAGTGCAGTTGCATCTGATGAACATCTATAGGGAAATCACAGAAAAAAGCAGTGAAAAACTGATCAGGAAGTGGGCAAAGACTGTTGTCAAGATTGAAGTCAGAGAAGAAGATTATAAAATTGATGAAAAAACCCTGAAAAAAAAGATATATCCAAAGATATTGAAGATCTACAACAAACTAAGACAAGACAATCCAGGAATAAAGATCATAGCATTATCAGAGCATTTTAAGGCGGGAAAAGACCCTATTGTGAAGATCCTAGGGATAGATAAGTCGATTTCAAATGAGTTCCTTGCCAACAACAAAGGGATAATTGACAATTATCAACTAAATATCAAGAATAGTAATGACAAGCTGATGCTTGCAAAGAAAACAATCAAAGAGCAGAAAGCAAAATCAATTGGGCTAGTCATACAGGATTATGATGATCTAGGCTTGCTAGAGCTTGACAATATCAAATCAATTGTTTATTCAAGGAAGCTAAGAAAATATGTAAAAAATATTAACTGCCAGAAAATAATGTTTTGATCATTAATTCAATATAATGGAGGGTGGAAGAATGAGAGAACAATTATTATCAACAATGAAAAAGGTTGCAAAACAGAAAAAAGCCAAAATATTGGTATGTGAGGGGTGGGATGAGAGATGCATCCAGGCAAGCGCCAAGATCCTTGAAGAGGGATTGGCTGAATTGGTGATTTTAGGAAATCCTGATGAGATCAACAAGAAGGCAAAAAAGCTAAAAGCTGACATCAACAAGGCTGAAATCCTAGACTTTAAGAATTCAGAGCTAAAAGATGAGCTTGCTGAAAAACTGGTTGAGCTGAGAAAGCACAAAGGAAT
Organism: Candidatus Woesearchaeota archaeon; assembly: GCA_043810355.1. Taxonomy (GTDB): domain Archaea; phylum Nanobdellota; class Nanobdellia; order Woesearchaeales; family JAGVYU01; genus JAZDHV01. Next base: position 5,944 of record JBDROB010000012.1, on the reverse strand, counting down.
GACTATTGAAGAAGCAAAAAAGCTCATGGATGATGAGAACTATTTCGGCTGCATGTATGTCCATACAGGCCATGCAGATGCAATAGGAGGCTCTGCAATATGCCCGACAGCAGCTCTTATGAGACCTGCTTTGCAGATCTTAAGAAAAAAAGACAGTCTTGTATCTGAAATTGGAATAATGTATAACTCTACAAATAAAAGACTTTTGTTTGAGACAGATGCTTCATTAAATATTCAGCCTGATGCAGAACAATTGGCGCAAATGGCTTTGAATGCAGCTGAATGTGTTAGAGAATTTAAGATTGAGCCAAAGATTGCAATGCTGTCATTCTCAACAAAAGGAAGCGGAGGAGACAATCCACAGACACAACTGGTTAGGGATGCATTAGAGATTGTTCATAAAAAAGATCCTGAACTATTAATAGATGGCGAGTTACAATTTGACGCAGCCCTATCTCCTAGTGCTGCAAAAAAGAAATGTCCTGACTCTCCATTGAAAGGAGAGGCAAACACAGTGATTTTTCCTGACCTGAACTCCTCAAACATTGCAACGCACGGATTCTGCCAGATATCTGACATGACTTTTGAGTTCACAGTGCTGAAAGGAGTTCAGAAGCCTGTTGAGATCTTTGGAAGATCTGTTCCAATGGATACAATATACAAGATGATCATCTGCCTTGCAATGCAGGTGAATTCTAAGAAATGAATCAAAATGACTAGTAATCTGGACAACATTGACCTGAAAAGGATCAGGGAGACAAGATGGTACAGGCAGGGTGTTGAGACAATACTGTGGTTTGTTGCCTCACCTTATTTAGCCACTAACCGGCTGTGGGGAAAAAAGAACTCCATATGGTTTGGGTATGGCAAGGACAATCAGGGGTTTTTTGACACAAAACAAGAACTAAAACTAGTAAAGAAAATAATCAGTGAGGCAGAGAAAGATGGAGAATATCTTATAAAGGAATATATTAAGCCTTGGAGAGCTGAATGGGAAAGATTAAAGAATGAATTTGAGATTATTGAGAATGGGTTGACAGAGCTTTCTGATAAAGAGATTGGAAAATTCACAAAATCTTTAGGGGACATATTAGCAAAACAATGGCTGATTGGCATCAATATCGAAAGTTTTGACCCATGGGGGCAGAAGATTCTTGATGAAAAGTTTGGAAAAGCGTATGCAAAGGAAGAGCTTGATGCTCTTGTAAGCCCAAGCATGAATTCTTTAGCTGCTGACGAGTTTCTAGACAGGATGAAAATAGTTGAAACTGGAGCAGATGATGTGAAGATTAAGGAGCATACAAAAAAATATTTTTGGTATAGGAATGACTGGGCTCATGCAAATGTCTGTGATGAGAAACATTTTAGGAAACTGGTCAATGAAGACTTGGAAAATATGGAAAAAAGGAAAAAAGAGGCAGAAGTGCTTAAAAAACATGCCAAGAAAATTATTGAAATAAAGACTGAAAGAGGAATGAACAATATTTTCAGATTATATGAACAATTGGCAGATTGGAGAGAGGAGAGGAAAAGGGCTGTGCTGCTAACAAACCATTATTTGCACTTATTGCTAAAAGAGACTGAAAAAAGGACAGGATTAAGCGAGGAAATTCTCTCATTTGCAATACAAGAAGAGATTACATGCATTGATTTCACAGAAGAATATATTGAAGAGATCACTAAAAGAGCAAAAGGATACCTTTATCTATTTGATGAAGATGGAAAGGAGAGATGGCTGCATGGCAAGGAGATGGACAAGATTGTGGACATCCTCTATGAATCGATCAAATCTGATGTGATCCAAGGCACAATAGCCCAAAAAGGCAAGGTGAAAGGTGTTGCAAGAATAATCCTTGGGAAAAATGATTTTCAGAAGCTTAAGGAAGGTGAAATACTGGTAACATTCATGACCCGGCCAGAGATGGTCCCATTGATGGAAAAAGCAGCTGCAATTGTGACAAATGAAGGAGGCACTACATGCCATGCAGCAATAATATCAAGAGAACTGAAAAAGCCATGCATTGTAGGAACACAGGTAGCTACACACGTCTTAAAGGACGGTGATCTTATTGAAGTAGACGCAGAGAAAGGGATTGTGAGGAATATTGAATGAAATGGGATGTTGATGAGGCATATGGACTGATGTGGATTGCAGGAGAGGCTGCAAAAGCTTTAGTAGGATCAATGAAAGAGAAGACAGGAACAGCTTTTACAGAACATTTCTGCTATGTAAAGGATAATGTGTTCAAATGGTGCACACTTGAAGAAGAGAATGAGAAAATCGGGCATTATCTTATTGAAAAATTCAAGGACAAGAAATGATCAAAAAAGTTCATAAAGGAATATGAGGATTGGTGTGAAAAAACAATAAAAAGAATGAATGAATTTGACAAGATAGAGATCTCAAAGATTTCAAACAAAGAATTATTTGATTTGTTGAAAGAGGCAACGGGATTTTATATTGAAAACTTCAGCTATGGATTCATAATCGAGCCAATGGATTTTGTCCTGCCAGGGCTGCTGGAGACAGGACTGATAAAAAAAGGTTATACTCCTGCAGAAATATCAATCATGCTTGTTGTGGCAGACATCAGCTTCCTGAACAAAGAGGAACAAGAATTGATTAAGATTGCACAACAACCAAAAGAAAAGCAGAAAGAACTCTTGGAAAAACACGCTTTTGAATACAAATGGCTAAAAACAGGGCATTTTGGAAGACAAGACATCTTATTCTCATATTTTGAAGAGAAACTTGAAGAGATAAAACAGAAAGACCTTGACAAAGAGCTTGGAGAACTGAAAAACTTCAAGAAAAATGTGGAAAAAGAGAAAAAAGATATTCTAAAGAAAAAACCAGTGGATAAAGAGACTCAAGTGCTTCTAGAAATCATTGATGAGTTCGGGCCATTGCATGACAAGAGAAAGAAAATGTTTATGAAAACAATCTACTGGATCCATACAATGAGAAGAGAGGTAGCAAAAAGATATGGATATGAAAAAGAGGAATTAGATGCTTATCAGATAGAAGACCTGAATAAATTAAAAAAAGGCAAAGAGCTGGACAGGGAGAAATCCAGGATATTGCAGAAAGAAGCTGTCCTATATATTGACACAAAAAAGAATATCTGGGAATATTATGCAGGAGAAGAGGCAAGAAAGTTTGCTGAAAAAGAACTGGCAGTTGATATTGAACATATTGATGAGATCAAGGGAATGTGCGCATCTATAGGAACTGCTAAAGGAAAAGCAAAAATAATAAATGGAGCAAATGACATATCAAAGATGGAAAAAGGAGACATCTTAGTCACATCAATGACAAGGCCTGAGTTTGTTCCTGCAATGAGAAAAGCAAGTGCAATTGTCACAGATGAAGGCGGTGTGACATGCCATGCAGCCATAGTCAGCAGGGAGCTTAACATCCCATGCATAATCGGAACAAAGATTGCAACCAGAGTGCTGAAAGACGGAGATAAAGTAGAAGTCGATGCAGAGAAAGGGATTGTGAGGAAGATTTCTTAAGTTATATTGCATAACCGAAATGCTTAAATAATGGTTAAAGGTTATATAATATAATATGATTACAAAATCTCAAGTGTTAATGTTTAAGAAATCTGCTGATATACTTTTTGTATCGCAGGATCATACATCTGCAACCATACTTTACTTCAAGACATGGTTTGCTTTACAAGATTATATTCTACTTGAAAAAATTGGACAAAGCCCAAAAGACCATAATGAAAGATTCAGAATGCTTGAAAAAGAATTCCCGATAACTTATAAGGAACTAGACAAAGAATTCTCTACTTATAGGGATACTTACTCTAAAATAATGCCAAAAGAAGAATGTGCAAGAATAAAGAAAATTGTTGAAGATGAGATTAATAGATACATTAACAAAGACTAGTAAGAAGTTTGTGAAAGAACACAAGGATATAATAGATATTATACTATTTGGCTCTGTCATCAGAGGGAAGAAAAATCCTTCAGATATAGATATTATGATATTATTTGATAAGAAAATTGATAAAAATGCTGAATATGAATTTAGGAAAAAAATAAAAGAGAATGCATCAGTAATCTCAAAGACTACAGATAGTGTCAATGAATATTCATTTGATGCAAAAGAAGGTCTCTTGTTTGAAGGATATAGCTTGGTGAATTCAAGATTTCTTTCTTCTAATAATGGATTTTCAAGCTTGGGAATATTTATTTACGAAACAAAAAAAATGAGCAATACCAACAGGACAAAATTCTATTACGCACTTAATGGAAGAAGAGGCTCTAATGGTGTTTTGAAAGATTTAAACGCAATAAAGCTTTCAGATAATATTATAGGAATTCCATTAGATATGATTGAAACTGCTAAAGATTTTTTCTCATTGTGGAAAATTGAATACAAGTATATTCCTGCACTAATACCAGAAAGGCTTAATAAAAGAAAAATAATTGAAAAGGTTAGATGATATAACCTAATTAACTAATTAATCGTTTTTGGTTATATAGTATAATAAATAATAAGGCCTATGTTGATGCAGAAAAAGGGATTGTGAGGAAGATTTCTTAGTTTGTTCTGTTATATATCAAATTTAATTAATATTTCAATATAGCAAACCTTAAATAGTTGGATATTATATCCAACCAAATGCTAGTCATGCTGCTAAGAGAGGATTCTGGAAAATATGAAAAGAGAAAAAAGGCAGATACAGCTAAAAAAAGCAAGATAGCCAAAAAAATAGGAGTGAAGAAAGCAGATAAAAAAGCTGCAACAAAACAAAAGCGACTTGAAGATATAAAAAAAGAGATTGAGGAAAGCATTCTTATAGAAAAGGGAAAGAAACCAGAGATAGAGAAAGAAGATATCCAAGAAGCACTTGAAGAAGAAAAAGAAGATGATTCTATTGAAAACAAGATAGGGAACAAACTCAGGAATATCCAAAGTGCATTATTGGTCTATGGCAAAAATGTGCAGCAGCAGCCATTCCTGAATGTATATGGAAATGTAGAAGCAGGAATGGATACATCTTATATCTACAAAGCCAAAGGGACAGAGGAAAATTATACACCCCTGAGATTAGGAGAGAGTGCATCTGAATTATCATTTGAAGATTTAAGAGATATAAATGAAAACAAAAAATTCAAGGATAGAGGATTCACAAATGGAACTGGGAAACATATTTATGTTGAGAAACAAGAAAGATTCAAGTTGTATAAGATGTTTGATGCAAATTTTGCATTAAATATGGTCATGTATGATTTATCACTTACTTAATTCTACTCCATCTGGACCTGTGACCATAAAGTCCATTCATTTGAAGGAGAATATCCGCCATAAATGAAATAAGGAGGATAACTTTTTCCAAAATAAGCATTCTGGATCTGAGGCCATCCACGAGGCAGATTTGCATTCGGAGCACCCCTATATGCAGTGCCACCAAAAGCCTTCCATGTCTCTAGCAAAATCCTATTCTGGCCGAACTGCTCCTCTTCATGGCCTTCAGAGACTACTGGGCCCTTGAATCCCATCTTCTTGAACAATCTTACAGCATCAACCACTGGAAAAATGCCTTGGCCAGGAGGAAGATGGCCATGCGCTCCAGACGCAGAATCAACTGCCTGAATCTGGCCGACAACACCTGATTTTGCAATTTTCTTAACTTTATCCATATACCATTCATTGAACTTATTCAATCTCTCCTCCTCAGCCTCACCTGGAATCCTCCTGAAATTATTATACCACATACCCATATGGGAAGTGTCAAACAATCCTTTGATATGAGTTTCTGACGCTTTTATTGCCTCTGACTCATTATATCCCCTTTCCTTGACAAGCTGATCTGCCATCTCTCTCCTGGCATCCCTGATCAATTGAATAAATTCATCTGGATGAGCCCCATAACCCTGAGGCCAGCCAATCTCAGGACCGACATACAATGGCTTCTTGACA
>JBDROB010000011.1:0-22436 GCA_043810355.1 Candidatus Woesearchaeota archaeon | reverse complement strand
TAATATCAAATAATAATATCAAATAATAATATCAAATAATAATATTTAAATCTTAAAAGAGGCTAAATGACCAATATTATAATGTATGTAATTGTTGCATCATTCCTCCTTATTTTTGGCAGCATCCTATATATGGTGACCCACCATTTTGTCCACAAATGGAAAGAGGATAAAGTGAAAAAGCGTACTCTTTCCCTATGGTTATGGCGTCTCACTATTGTCTGTGTAGTAGTATATATATCAATAATATTGTTCCTTAATAGGAATCCATTATTATCTACATTAATATCAAACTTTTTCCTGATCTCAACATTGTTGATATTCTTCATATCTTTGATAGAGATTGTCATAATTGATCTGCTTTTGCCTGATATTATCCCATTATGGAAAAGGATCATTATAGAAGTCCTTGTTTTTATCACACTTGTTATTGTGACTATGCTGATTTTCAGCGCCTACAGTGCCCTTTATTTCACAGGAAATGCATGAAAATTTCTTTAATTTAACATTCCCTGCATCATCTTGATTATATTTTTATATTAATCATATCATTAGATTTTTTAAGTTAATTATACTCTAATATTCTTCATAACCTCAAAATCAGATTTATTCCTTTTCATATATTTTACAAAATCAACAAATTGTTTCCTGAATTTTATCCCAGTCTTCCTTGTATAGAATGGATTGCCTTTCATCTTATGCAAGTCTATAAATTCCCAGGGATAGAAATACATCACAATATCATCCTTAAACAGCAGATTCAGCTCAATCCCTAACAAAGTATAGAAATTTCCAAAATTTCTCATATATGCAGAGGATATAGGGAATCTGACAACTGGAAAGACACTCACTGGTGATTCTATCAGATTAAGGCTTTCAATATAATGAATATTGGTTTTCTTCAGAAAATTGTAGGAATAGCCGAATATCATTGCAGGATGCGAAGAACTGTCATATTTCATTCCAAGTTCAGATATTATTCCTTTGATAAATTTGTTTTCCTGGAACAAAGGCATCCTGAATCCTTTCATCTTGGAAAGTGTGATAGTCTCAAGCAGGTCCTTGCTTTTCAATATATCATTATGCAGCTCTTTTGAGCTCTCTTTTTTATATGATCTGTTAAAGAAAGTGCTGGAAGCTATCTCATGCCCTTCTTTGTCAATTCTTCTGATGATGTCACTCTCAATCTTTGCAAAATACCCTGTCACAAAAAAAGTCGCTCTAATATCAAGTTTTTTCAGGAGTGGCAATAGCTTGACCAATCCCCTGTATGTGAACTCAGTTGTTCCTGGTTTTCCTTTTATGCTGAACCATTCTCCAACAAAAAAGCTAAGATATATTATTCTGATATATGACCACCACTAGAGAAGAATCAAGACATATTTTTAAGCTTTATTGGTTTGCCACCCCCTATCTCATTGCCTTCCAAACAATCAGAATAAGCTCAACTACAATTATTCCAAGAAATATCATTCTATCTATCAAATCCTTATTTATTGAAAAAGAGAATATTGGTTTTTCCTCAACCTGAACCTCTTCTGTCTCAACATTATACCATTTTTTCATATTTGACATGAATCCACTATCTCTTTCCCTAAAATCCCCTTTTTTCCCATGTTTCACATTATAATCAAAGTCTTTTAACGCAGACTTTGTCTTTTTCTCTTTTTTATTCCTTTTAAAAGGTGCAGAAACAAGGTTTGCCACCCATATTACAACAGGTTTACCAAGAACAAGGACAATATATATCAATAATCCTACAACTATTATGATGAAAAAGACCTGTATCTCCTTCATCTCCAGTATTGATGTGAATTTAGAAATATCCATCAGATCGCCTCAATATGAGATTGATTGAACAAAATTGACAGTTGGAAAATACCATATCATAAATACCCTATCATAATAATCTAATAAAATCAATTTAACTGACTGTAATCTCTTTTGTAGCTGAATCTAGCTCAGTCCCTGTCTTGCGATTATAGAGCTTAAGGACAAATGTCTCCTCTTCATTCTCATTGCTTACATAAGACCTTGTGAATGAATTGAAATTATATGTCCTGGTTACACCATTGTTCAGCTGGACAGGTGTGCCTGTTGGCCACACAGCCACCTCTTTGCTCTTTATTACTGCTGTATCACTGTCATCATAAAAGAATATTTTTACCTGTGGGTAAAAGCTTGGGCCTTCATTTGATATCTTGAACTCAATGTTTGTGACTTTTCCTGAATCAGATATTTCAGGATTAGTTGGAAAAGATATCTCAACCTTTCCCTTAAGCTCATCATCTGAGGCTATCTGGCTCTCACTCAATGTTGTTGTAGTTGATGTGGTGGAATTAGTTGTTGTTTCATCACCATCACCACCAGACGCTTCAGTTGTAGTTGTCTCTTCCTGCAATGTTGTAGTTGTTTCAGTATTGCCTCCACCAAACTGTATTGAGGAAACATTCTGGATAACTATGACTGCCAGTAATATTATTATGATAATTATGTATATTGTCCTTTCCAATACTCTAGGTGTAATCTTGATCACAACATGTTTTTCTTCAGACATTTTGTTCCTCTTTGGGCTTTCTTCATCATCTTTATCATCATCTTTATTGTTTTCATCATCCTCATTATCTTCTTCCTTATCTTTACCTTCTTTGCCCATTATCCAATTCCAAAACAATTTGCATATTTAAACTTTTCTTTTGTAAAGTGTTTAAAGAGAAAATAAAAAAGTCTTTATAGGAAAAAGTTATTATAAAAAAAGTTCCAAACAATGCTGCTGCCTTGCATAGAACAATGTTATAGCCAGCACTTGATGGCAAATATATCCTATCCAACACAAATGTTTAAATATCAGTGATTTTGAAATTTTATTGTATGTTAATGAGAAAAAACCTCTTAAACCTTATCTTCACCCATCTTGTCTCAAACATAATAAGCATCATCCTCTTATTGGTCATCATAATCCTTCTTTTTTCTGGAAGAACTGGTGTAATGGATGGCAAAGGTAAGATTGATGGAGGAGAGACAGATGTTTATTCTGTCCTTTGGGAAGACCTTTCCCAGTTTAAAGAGCTAAAATCCTATGAAGAAGAGAAACCTAGGATTACTTTTCTTTCAGATGATATAGCCGCAAACCTGAAGGTCAGTGATCCAGATTTTTTTGGAAAAGCTCAAGAAGGCAATCTAATCCTAGAGTTCAGCAACAAGACAGTCTTGTATGATCCGATCAATAATACTATTGTAAATATGCTTGATTTTGATGTGATCCCAAGTGATTTTTTTGAAAAATTAGTGGCACACCAGGAAATCTCTGGCTATACAGACCAGACTCCTCAGGTTATCAAGATCAATGATATAACATTGCCAGGACTACAGCAGCAGATACCTCAATTGAATCAGAATTACCTAGGCAAGTACATGTTGATTTTTGATGATAAGATATTTATCTATGATTATTTGAAAGATGTTATTTCTCTGGTCATTGATAAATCTGAATTGCAGCCAAATCCTCAGTCAGGTATTCAGGCTGCTCAGCAACTTCCTCAAACTTCTCAACAGACCCTGCCTCAATCACAGCCTCAGCAATTATTGCTGGACCAGAATGTCCCACTTGACCTATTGCAGAAGTTGTTGACACATAATGAGATGAGCGGGCTTGAGACTACAACTCCTGTAGGTGGAAGGATAACACAGGAATCATATGTGCAATTGCAGACTTTCCAGCCTCAGATTGCTGAAATAGCATTAATCGGTGATTTCCTGATACAATACCCTGACAGGCTCATAATATTCAATTATGAGAATGATGAGATCAAGAACACAATCTATTTTGACTGATGATTGAAAACAGTAAACCCAGTAATCTATAAAAGATTGAAAACAGTAACCCAGTAACCGATACAATTTCTTAATATCTGACAATGACCAAAATCCACTCTTACATTCTAATAAAAATCTGATTTTAGCCAATTCAATCAATAAGTTTAAATAAAAATAATTCTATCTGTATCAGATGAGCCTGCTCAATTTGAAAGAAGAGACAAAGATGCATTGGTTTATGGATCTGGTCAAGCCAAACTGGATGAAGATAACTATTTTTATGATCTTTCTTTTATTTGTCCCTATACCTTATTATGACCCGAATGAGTCTGGGATCAGGTTTTCTGCTGTAGGGGACTATAAGGCAATAAATGATCTGCTTAGAGGCAACCTGCATCAAGAGGATTTTCAGTTAAAAGATTATTTCAACATCTATTTTCTTCAGGTCTTCGTAATTGGATTTATCGTCTCTTATCTGCTTGCATCAGTTGTCATACATTTTATTGAGCTGAACCTGAGCAGGCACAAGTATTGATAGGAATAGGCTCGATATTGAGTGAAAGAAAATGGCGACTGAATTCCAGAAAAAGGTTTACCTCCTTCTAAATAAGATTCCAAAAGGAAAGGTTACAACCTACAAGATCATAGCAAAAGAACTGAACTCAAGGGCATACATGGCAGTCGGAAATGCATGCAAAAGGAATCCAGATGCACCAAAAGTACCATGCCACAGGGTTATTAAATCTGATGGAAGATTGGGAGGATATGCAAAAGGATCAAAAAAGAAATTTCAGCTTCTAAAAAAAGAAGGAATCAAGATTAAGGGGGGAAAGATTATTGATTTTAAGAAAAAATTATGCAGATATTAATTTATTTCCCCCTATAAATTCTCCTTAAGAATTTTTCACCAATTTCCCATCCTGTTGGAATCCATTTGTCTTGAGAAGGGACATGTTTTTTCTCTGCTTGAAGAGCCTCATAAAATGCAACAAAATCAGCTTGTAAAATTGGGTCTGATTCAATAATATCACTGAGAGCTCCAGAAATTTCATGATATCTCTGTTTCATTCTTGTTGTTGAATAAGGCACATTAACAAAAGTGAATTTTGCACCTCCATTGCTGTTATCATCAAGCTCAAGCATACCATAAGATGCAAATCCAATGCATTCCTGAGCTGTTCTTATACCATCTCTTCTCTGTCCGATTGACCCTGGATTAATAAAAAATATTTCTTCTTCAGAGACATTGTATTCTTGTTTTCCCTTGTCTGGATCATATCTTTCTAGATCCTGTTCGTGATATAGTGATCGCTTATGACTATGACCAAAAAAAACTAATTTTGTCCTGTTGGGTTCTGATAAAAAAGCTCTTTGCTCCATAGCCTCTCGATGGTTCATGATATATGATTCAGGACTTTCAGGAGCTCCGTGGACAAACTTCAATCTGTCATCAACAGACATTTTCTTTGGAAGACAGCTCAGCCAATCCTTGTTATCCTGGCTTAATACATTCCTGTTCCAAAATATCATTGTGAGTGCAAATGGGTTGTAGAATTCAGTATGCTCTGAGAAAGAAGATACATGATCATGATTGCCTGATATCAGATGTTTGACAACATCAGTCCTTTGCCTATAAGCCTGTATTACCTCATTAGGAAAAGGCCCATATCCAGTATAGTCTCCAAGACAAACAAGAGTGTATCTTGCGTTAATATGCTGGTCCATATGCTCGAAAACAGCTTTGACTGCTTCAGCATTGGCATGAGGATCAGCATGGATCACATATAGGTGTTTTCCCATAAAACAGGAAATATTCAGTTACATTAAAAATTTATCTATCTTGAAATGTCAAGGTTATCGGAATTAAAGATTAGACATGTTTATTAAAATGTAATTAATTGAAATATATAGAATGATTTGAATAAAAATGTTAAATAGAAAAATAAGATTTATTTCTTCCCTTTGCTTTTCTTCTTCACTCTCTTTATATCTTTCTCAAGATTTAGCTCTTCAAGCAATTCCTTGTATCTGTTCCTGATTGTGACTTCTGTCACTCCAGCTACATCTGCAACTTCTCTCTGTGTCCTTTTCTCTCCATGGATCAGTGCAGCGACATAAAGTGCAGCAGCAGCAATACCAGTCGGGCCTCTACCAGAGGTCAACTCTGCTTTCTGTGCTTTTTCAAGGATCTCAACTGATTTTGACTGTGTCTCTGGGCTTAATTTCAATGAGCTTGAGAATCTTGCTATATAATCTACTGGATTTGATGGCAATATTGTAATTCCTAATTCTCTTGTCACAAACCTATATGTCCTTCCGATCTCTTTTTTCTCAATTCCAGATGCTTCGCTTAATTCATCAAGAGTTCTAGGGACTTCATGCCTTCTGCATGCAGCATATAGTGCTCCAGCAACAACACTTTCCATTGATCTTCCTCTTACAAGGCCTCTTTGGACAGCTAGAGTGTATATTCTTGCTGATTCCTCTTCAACACTCTTTGGCAATTTTAAATATGATGATACTCTTTTTAGTTCTGCAAGAGCTAACTTTAGGTTTCTTTCAATAGCAGTTGATATCCTGTACTGCCATTTCCTTAATCTGAAGAATTTATTCCTTTCCTTATTGCCCATTGAATAAAGATCTGCTTTTCTTCCGACTTCTGTCCCCAATCCTTGGTCAAATTGGGTATAGGTCATAGGTGCTCCTGTCCTTCTTCTCTTCTCTCCTTCTTCTCCGTCAAATTCTCTCCATTCCTGGGAGAAGTCAACCATCTTGTCCTCGATTACGAGTCCGCAATCTTTGCAGATGATTTCTCCTTTTTCACGATTATAGAATAAGTTTATTGAACCACATTCCGGGCATTTTTTTACGTATGGCATTTTTTCACCTTGTTGAACGGATTTATCTAGAGAGATCTAGATTCCAGTTTAATAAATTTGATATCAATGACCCCCTTTTTTAGCAATATATTTACTTAAAAATATATTTTAAGGAATAGGTGTCAGTTATTAGTATTTAAACCTTTCGGTATTTTTAGCATAGATTTAAAAATATTTGTATTTCTGATAAGCCCAAATAACAATTATTAAACATTTAGGGAACATATTTTTCATCTAATCAACTGTTTCCAATACAAATATTCTCTATTTAACAGACTATGCCTATTTTATAACTCCGATCAATGATACAAAAGGACTATGCCTATCTTTGATTTTTTCATTAATAATAAATTAATAAATTTGATTGAATTTGGCAAGATTCATAACAAAATCTAAAATTAAAGATAGTTAGAAAAATATTTCTGCAAAATGTCAGAAATTCTCATCTAATCTCTTACTAATTGTTCTTTAGATCAATTTTTCAAAATCTCCTTGAGATTCAAAACAAAAGTTTATATAATATTGATGCTCCTTTTCATATTATTGAGGTTTAGGGGGTTATATAATGGCTAAAATAATTGTTTACAGCACACCAACATGCCCTTGGTGTCATAAAGTGAAAGACTTTTTTAAAGAGAATAAGGTAGAATTCAATGACTTAAATGTTGCTGAAGATGAGAAAGCAAGGAATGAGATGATTGAGAAATCTGGCCAGCTGGGAGTCCCAGTCATAATGATTGATGACAAAGTTATTGTTGGGTTTGACAAAGAAGCTATAAAAAAAGAGTTAAAAATTTAAACAAACAATTTATATATTCTATTATGATATGTTCTTATTGATAAATGTTTTAAGATTATATGGAAGTTATTAAGACAATAAGAATTGATTGGAGAAAAATTGACAATAGAGGATGAGTCTTTAAGGCTGCATTTGGAGAATAAGGGAAAGATCGCAACTCTTGTAAAGACACATATAAAAGATAAAGAAGACCTGACTCTTGCCTATACGCCAGGGGTTGCAGAGCCATGCAGGCAGATAAATAAGAATCCAGAAGATGTCTATAAATATACAAATATTGGAAACACAGTTGCTGTAATAACTGATGGAAGCGCTGTCCTTGGCTTAGGGGATATTGGACCAAGTGCCAGTCTGCCAGTCATGGAAGGCAAATGCGTCTTATTCAAGGAATTTGGAAATGTCGATGCATTTCCGATTGCATTGAACACAAATGATCCAGATGAGATTGTCAGAACAATAGTGGCAATCAGCCCAAGTTTTGGAGGAATAAATTTAGAAGATATTTCTGCCCCAAGATGCTTTGATATTGAGGATAGGCTCAAAAAAGAGCTGATTATTCCTGTATTCCATGATGATCAGCATGGAACTGCTATTGTTGTGCTTGCAGCAATCATCAATTCTTTGAAAATAGTTGGCAAGAAAAAAGAAGAGATCAAGATTGTTATAAATGGTGCTGGAGCCGCAGGCATAGCAATTACAAATGCTCTTATTAATTTTGGTGTCAAGGATATTATCTTGGTTGATAGCATTGGAATCATCTGCAAGGGAAGGGATAACTTAAACAGATATAAGGAAGATATTGCTAAAATAACAAATAAGCAGAGGAAACAAGGAGATCTTGCTCATGCTATGGAAGGAACAGATGTTTTTATCGGAGTGAGCAAGCCAAATTTGGTGTCAAAAGACATGATCCAGTCAATGAATGATGATCCGATAATTTTTGCAATGGCAAATCCAGTTCCAGAAATCATGCCTGAACTTGCAAAAGAGGCAGGTGCTGCTATTGTTGGAACTGGAAGAAGTGATTTTCCAAATCAGATAAACAATGTTCTTGCATTCCCAGGAGTTTTTAGAGGTGCTTTTGATGCAGGTGCAACTGAGATAAATGATGAGATGAAACTAGCAGCAGCACTGGCTCTTGCAAAGACTGTCAAATCTCCAAACCCTGATATGATATTACCTGCTGTTTTTGATAAATCTGTATCAAAAGCTATAGCTGATGCAGTAAAAGATGCTGCTATAAAGACAGGTGTGATCCGAAAGTAATCTTCAGTGATACTCTGAATATTATATAATAACTTTTTAAACAAAAATTATACAATAACTTTTTAAACCAAAAAGTATTCTTCTCTATAATACAAATCAATGAAATGATATATTAATTAAAAGAATACTCTGGAGTTTATCATGAGAATTAAGAATATTTTGTCAATACTGACTGTCTTTTTTCTATTTGCAGGCATTTCATTCTCAGTCAGTGCAGTTACATATACATATTATGATCCAATTAAAGAGCCAACATTTAGAGTGCCAAATTTTGATGTCAATTACAAGCATAGCAATAATTATCATTATTATGTTGTTGAATTGAAGAACACTAATTATAGGGAAGGTTATACAGATGGATATTATGATGCCACTTATGACAGGGATCCTGAAAAGACAAGGACAGATATCAACAGATATGCCTCAAATGATCCTCCAAGAAAGACCAAATATGTCACTTACACTCAGAAGAGAACTTATGTAAGGCCTAATAGGATTGAACAGCCTGCTCTAAACATAATCAAACCATATGACTCAGAATCAAGATATAAATATTCATCAAATTACAAGCCTATTCCTGGATCAAGATATCAGGCATCAAGATACAGGCAGACTTATAGAATTTAATCCTTTGAAAAAAATAATATGAAAAAAATAATTTATTTATTATCAATATGCATAATTTCTTTTTTATTAATTCTTACAATCAGCTGTACTAATGACGATTCCACTCAGAATATTGATTCTGACAGGATCACAGGTGAGATGATTCGGGATTCAGATGGAATTGATCTGATAATAGAGGAGGATGAGACACTCATTGTTGAGGATGGAACAACCACAACAACAATTCCAACCACAACAACAATTGCCGCTCCTACAACCACTCTCCCATCAATTGTGACAGAATCTGATGAAAGGCTTTTGGAAAAGAAATATGCTTATCTTTTGGACTTAACAACCCTTACTCTTGATAATTGTGATAGTTTTTTGAGAAGCTATGAAAATGAGAAAGAGACAACAGAGGATAACCTAAAAGATAAAAGAGATGATCAAGAAAAGAAGAAAGATGAAAAGATAATGCTGGAGCAGGAATTAGCAGATAACATAGGTGTCTGGACCAAATCTCAGATTGAGAACCAAAATGATGATATTGAGAAAGCAGAGAAAAAGATTGATGAACTTGAAATTGAGATAGAAGATTTAGATGATCTTCTGAATAATATTGAGGATACTAAAGTGCAGATAGAAAGAGAATGCAAGAAGATAAAGGTTTTGGCTGATTAAGACTGATTAAGAAAGTTCTGCAGGCAAGAAAATTAATTCTGGTTTCTTTAACCATTCAGGATTAGACTAAGGTTAGACTGAGATTTATATTACATGAAAAATATAAAATAACATATAAAAAATTTGAAATTAAGAGCAGATTTAATCGTCTGCCCTGTCACCAAATGAAGGTTCATATGGTTTTGCATTCATAGCATCTGAGCCTGATTTTGAACCACTTTTTGAACCAATTAATCCAGCCTCTTTCTTCAAAACTTCTGCCTTGTCTGTCGCTTCCCATGTAAAGTCAGGATCATCCCTTCCAAAATGTCCGTATGCTGAAGTTTTCTGGTAGATTGGTCTCCTTAATCTAAGGGTTTTAATTATTCCAGCAGGTGTCATATCAAAATTATTCTTGACAAGCTCAACAATCTTTTCTTCTGGTATTTTATTTGTTCCAGAAGTATCAATATTGATTGATGTAGGTTCAGCTACTCCAATGGCATAGCTTAATTGTATCTCGCATCTGTCTGCAAGTCCTGCAGCGACAATATTCTTTGCAACATACCTTGCCATATAAGCTCCGCTTCGATCAACTTTTGAAGGATCTTTTCCAGAAAATGCTCCACCGCCATGTCTCCCTATTCCTCCATATGTATCAACAATTATCTTTCTTCCTGTCACTCCTGAGTCTCCTTCAGGCCCGCCGATTATGAATGATCCTGTTGCATTGATATGTATTTTTGTGTCCTTATCTATCCATTTGCCGCAAATTGGCTTTATCACTTTTTCTAAGATATCCACTTTTAGGTCCTCTTCAGAAATATCTTTCTTATGTTGTTGGGCAATCACTACTGCTGTGATCTTTTTTGGCTTGCCGTCATGATATTCGACAGATACTTGTGATTTTCCATCAGGTCCAAGATGTTTGATCTCTTCCTTTTTCCTCACTTCTGCCATTTTCTTAGTCAGCTTATGGGCCATTATTATTGGAAAAGGCATTAATTCCGGTGTCTCATTGCATGCAAATCCATACATCATTCCTTGGTCTCCTGCCCCTTGCTTATGGTTTCCTGTATCATCCACTCCTTGTGAAATGTCTGGACTTTGTCCATGTATGCCGACAAGAACTCCTGCATCTTCGCAATCAATCCCAAATTCTGGATCAGTATAACCAATATCTAAGAGAGATGATCTTACGATCTTTTGGACATCTGCATATCCATTTGTGGTCACTTCTCCTACAACAACAACTAATCCAGTTGTTGTCATTGTCTCGACCGCAACCCTTGACATTGGATCCTGCTTGAATAGCTCATCCAGGACTGCATCACTAATTCTATCGCAGACTTTATCTGGATGCCCTTCTGTCACAGATTCTGATGTGTAATATTCTATTTTAACCATTTGATTCACCCCATTGATTTTAATTTCAAATTTTTTCTATTTCTTATCTAATATATCCTATATTCCTATATAACCTGTGCATCCAATAGTGTTTAAAAAGATATTTGACAGGATTATTCCAATTGGAATAGGATTGGACAAGATTGGAATACAATTATTATATAATTGTTAAACAATTGCTATACTATTGTTTTACAATTATTATAGAAATTTTCCCACAAGATAATTTATAAAGATTTGTATTGTAGGGAATACTATTCTGTGTCAGCTAAAGAATAAAAAGGTCTTCAATTGTTGTCTTCAATGATATTCACAATTAAAAAGAAAAACCGAATGTTTTTTATACTAATTACTCAAAGAATAGGAACAACAATGTTTTAGGGGGTAAAAATATGGATAAAGAAAAAGGAAAAAAAGATATGTGTTGTTTTGGAAAATCAAAGTTTCCAACTTTTGCAATAATTCTATTGGTGATTGGAATTTTATGGATCCTGAGTGAGACCAAAGTTTTGACTGTGAACATCCCTTGGGTTCCAGTTGTTTTAGTGGTGATAGCATTAGGAATGATCATCAATAATTTCAAGAAAAAGTAATTTTTAATTTTTCAATTTTTTTATATCTTGTTTTTTAGGAATTCTAGGATATTTTAGTAATTCAAATAGAATTCAAATTTGTATATAACCTATTTAAGTAATTCTGATTTTAATGATGTAATTTCTCATTAAAATGAACCTTATGCAAGATAAATGATATCAATAATATGAAAGGAATTGTCACTATTATCCTTAAAATCAAAAACCTTATTCCTAAGAACTGGAACTCAAATATCTCTTCTCCTAATTTAAAGCTAGACCATGCTCCGATAAATAGTGCAATATTAAATCTTGATATCCCTTTTTTAAGGAGCATTCCTGCAATTGGAAATGCCAGATATATTGGTCCTGGAAGCAATGATCCAATCAAGAAGCTGAAAACCCCTCCTTTTACTCCAGAATGTTTTCCTAGATGGCTTATTATGAATTTCTGGGGAAGCCATACTTCAATCAATCCCATCAGGATAAAGAATCCTGGAAGATATATAATAATAGTGAGCATATACCCAAAGTCTGGTTCAAAAATCATCCTCTTGAGATAATCTGGTCTAAAGAATAGTACAAGCAGTATGAGGACAACTAATATCATTAAGATTATCTTATGATGGATATTCTCAATCTTATTATGGATTTTTTTCAATATATCACACCCATTATTGCTCCGATTAGGATTGCAGCGATTATAGACAGTAAATTCCTTAAAATAGCGAATTTATATCCTAATTCCTTAATCTCAATAGGAATAGTGAAGATATGCACCATTATCAATGAAGTGATAAAAACGCAGACTATCCCGACCTTGACTCCATTTTGAAGCAATTGACCTCCAATTGGAAATGCTATAAAAGAAGGGACATGAAATAATGATCCTGCAATCGCTGAAATAATATATCCTGCAAAGCCATGAAGTGATGAGACATATACCCTTATTGTGTCAACAGATAAGATCCCTTTAAAAAAAGATATTAACAGTAATAGGATAAGCAACAACGGAAAAATACTGTTAAATGTGTTCCTTGCAATCATCAATGCTTCTTTAGCCTTTATCTTGTTCTTGAAATAATATACTAATAGAATTACAATAATTATAGCATCAAACACAAGTGCAGCTATCATATAGAATATTCTATATTGCTTAATATATATTATTTACTATTTTTCTTAGTTGATTTCAATCAATTTAACCTTGAATGTAAGATTTTTTCCAGCTAATGGATGGTTCAGATCAATCTTTACAATAGTATCAGTTACATCAGTTATTCTTGCCGGTATCTGCCTGCCGTCAGGCAAGCCTATTGCAATAACCATTCCTGCCTTTGGTTCCTGCTCCTTAGGCAATTGGTCTCTTGGCAATTCTTTTAATAGCTGAGGATTGACATCGCCATAAGACTCTTCTGGCTTTAGCTTGATCTCTTTCTCTTCTCCTTTCTTCATTCCAATGATTGCTTGTTCAAATCCAGGAATGACTTGCTTTGCTCCAATATCAAATTCTAAGGGTTTGTCATGCCTGTCAGAACTGTCAAATACAGTGCCATCATCCAATGTTCCAGTATATTCAATCTTAACCTTGTCTCCATCCTTAACCTTTTGTATATCTATTACTTTGTCGCCATCCTTGGCTTTGAGTCTATCCTTTACCTTGTTTCTATTATTTACCTTAGTTTTATTCTTTGACTTATCTCCATCATTTACCTTATTTTTATCCTTTACTTTAGGAATTTCCTCATCCTTTTCTACATCTTTTACAGTCATTTTATCAAACCTCATAGTATTTCGAAAAAACAAGAATATACAAAAATTAACTTATTTTAACGAGTATCATTTTTTGTAATAAGGGTTTATTTAAGAAGTTTTTGCTTTCTCACTAATGAGAAGGCAAAAATTCAAGGAAAGATTATGTCACGAAGTCATAAAAATCCGTTGGGATTTTTAGGATACCAAAAAGCTAGAGGCTTTTTTCGTGTGACACTAATCTGGAAGAAAAACGAAGTTTTTTGACAGAAGTGACAGAGTTTTTGTTTTCAGACCAATAGATTAGATATAAATATACCTACAAAATAAGTTGTTATTATGACAATCAATGCAAAAACAATATGTTCAGCAATAGCTCTGAAAGGCTTCTTGTTTTTTGATTTATTAATATAATATGTCAACAAAGCCAATATTATCAGTCCATAAATTACACTTACAACTATTGCAATCTGCAATTCCAAAAGAATTATCGGAATAAGAAAAGATAATGCAAAAAGAAATTTTGATAAGAATGTGGCTATAGTTGAAGTCCAAATCTCTTTTTTTGTGTGCTTGTTCTCAGACTCTTCACTGATATGGATTCCTAATGCATCTGATGCTGCATCTGCCACTGCTATAGTCAAGATGCCTCCTATGACTACTAGTCTAGACTCTAATCCAGAATACAATCCTACCATTAACCCAAGAGTTGTAATCACGCTTGATGTCAGCCCAAAACTGATCCCTACCTTCAATGAATGGTCCATTTATCAATAATAATATTGATCTTTTATATACTTTATTATTTTATATATTCTTATTCTTTTTCCCATTTTTCTATTTTTTCAATATAGAAAACAATTAACAAAAATTATTTATATTTCTTATGATTACCAAATAAGATATGAAAATATTAGTTGGATCTGAAAACCCAGTAAAAATTGATGCAGTCAAAGAGGCTTTTTCAAAATATTTTGATAATATTGAGATACAAGGACATAAAGTTTCCTCAGATGTACCAGACCAGCCATTGAATGATGACACATTTATTGGAGCCAAAAACAGGGCTTTGCACTTGAAAAGACTAGATAATGAAAAAAGTCTTAGTGCTGATTTCTTTGTTGGGATTGAAGGAGGGATTATTGAACTTAATTCAACTTGGTTTGCCTTTGGAGCAATGTGCATCATTGACAAGGATGGAAATATTGGTTTAGGGACCACATCATTATTCCAGCTGCCAGAACAGATGATTGATAATCTTTTGCAAGGCAAAGAATTGGGTGATGTTATTGACAAGATCACTGGTGAGCATAATTCAAAACAAAAAAATGGGGCAATAGGTTATTTTACTAAAAATATTATCACAAGAAAAAGCTATTATGTTAATGGAATAATTAAGGCATTGATCCCTTTCCTCAACAAGGAGCATTTCTTCAACAAATGAATTTATTTGATTTTATATCATAAAATTATATAGTAAAACACATTTTGTATAGTTAAATTTATATATTACTTAAGGTTTATATTTCTTAGATTAGCTTAATTTGATTAGATATTAAAATAAGATTTGGGAGTGGTAAAACATGGTTCAAAGAATAGGAGGATTACGTAGAAAAACAAGGCATCTGATGTCAAAGCCTCACAATAAAAAAGGTAAGATTAGTTTTAAGAATATTCTTTCATCCTATAAAGAAGGTGACAAAGTAATCTTGATTGCAGAGCCAAGTACTCAAAAAGGGAGTTTTTTCAGAAGGTTTTCAGGCAAGAGCGGTGTCATAAAGGGAAAACAGGGCAATTGCTATAAAGTCCAGATCATGGACAATAAAAAGCAAAAGATTGCTCTAGTTAGTTCAATCCATCTTAGGAGGGTTTAAACATGGTGAAACCAACAATAATATCAGAGATTCCGATCTCAATGGCTGATGTCAAGGAAGAGCTAGAGAAGATCAAGAAAAATGAGAAAGAGCTTAATTTCAGGTCAAAAAAGACTTATGAATACTTAGCCCAGTTCACAAAATTGAATAAGAAAAAGGCAGATGAATTAAAGGTCATATTGAACAAGTTGAAGATTCCTAGATTAAAGGAAGAGTATGTTATCAAGATACTCGACCTGATGCCTACCACAGTTGATGATCTCAAGTCAGTCTTGCAATCATATACAGTAACTATAAGCAATGAAAACATGAAAAAGATAGTGAATGCAATCAATGAATTCAATAAATAGATTGGATCATTTTAGCAAACAATACGATCGACATTAGAATGGAACAAGAAGATCATAGTGAAGAAGGAGAAAGAAGGCATACAAAAGAAGATACTGCCATTGTATTAGATTTTCTTCCAAACGGATATCCATTTGATGAAATGCCTTCCCATAAGAAGACTCCTATAGTCCAGGCTATTGGCAAGAATCATTTTGTTTTGCTAGAGCTTGTTCCAAAAAAAGATATATCTTTGCAGCCAAATGAAGAGATTTATATTGGTGAAGGGAAAAGGGACAAGATCCATCATATCATAGGAAAGCTTATTGTTTCAAAGCTGACAAGCACTGCTAGAAGTGAATTGAATTATGTTATTAAGAAGCTTGTTGAAGATAATGAGAAGAAATTTGTCAATTTTTTTAATTTGTCACAGCCTCTTACAACAAGGATGCATCAACTTGAGCTTTTGCCAGGTCTTGGCAAGAAACATATGTGGGAGATCCTAGACCAGAGGAAAGAGAAGGAATTTGATAGTTTCAGTGATCTAAAGAAAAGGGTCAATCTCATGCCAGATCCTGAAAAGATTATCATCAAAAGGATCTTGAAAGAGCTGGATGGCAATGAAAAGCACCATATTTTTGTTGACTCATAGAATTCTTATAATTAAATTAAAACAAAATAATATGTTTTGATAAAAAATTAAATTAATAGGAAACAATATGAAAATCGGGCCTTTCAACACATCAAAAAAAGAACTCATAGATATTTTTAAGGCTTGGATAGTTATATCTATAGCATTTTCCCTAATTTTTGGAACATCACCACTTTCAAATTATATTTCTGCATTCATAATATCTCTTCTTACAGTTGGTTTAGGCTTTCTGCTGCATGAACTGGCCCATAAGCTCATGGCTCAGCACTATGGCTGTTATGCTGAATTCAGGTCATTTGACTCAATGCTTGTCATTGCATTAGTCTTTGCATTCTTCTTTGGAATTGTGTTTGCTGCCCCTGGAGCTGTGATGATCTCAGGTCCTGTCGGGAAATCAAGGAACGGCAAGATCTCAATGGCAGGACCTCTGATGAACCTTATTTTGGCTGCAATCTTCTTGCTTAATTTCATATTCCTTCCAATCCCCTTTCTTAAGACATTGTTTGGACTTGGATTCCTGATCAACACATGGCTCGCACTTTTTAACATGATTCCTGTCTGGAATTTTGATGGAAAGAAGATACTTAATTGGAATAAATTGATATACGCTCTTATGGTAGCAATAGGATTCGTTTTCTTTTTCACAGCCTCATCCTTAGGGATTAGTTTTTAATTGATGTTTAATAACAAAATTTATAAATAATAATGTATTACCCCAGTTTAATGTGGACAAAGATAAGTGAGCAAAAAGACTTAATTTCTTATAAAAAATCAGCCAATGACAAGACTATTATCATTGAGGCTAGATTTGATAATGAAATTTGGAAGATATACAAGACATATCAGATAAATGGAAAAAATAAATTAGTCCGCGAATATAATACAAACTCGCGTGATTCTGCCATGACAATAATTGAGGATCTTAAGAAAGAGAAAGATATCTCAGTAAGGAGTATCATTGATCTTAGCAAAAAAGAGAGGGAGCCTCTTAATATTAAGTTGAAGAGGGAGTATAAGGAATATGATGTTGAAAAATGGAGTTTCTCAATAAACAATGAGAAAAGAGTGAATGTCATAATAATCAGGTATGCTGATGAACTGATAATTGATTTCATCCTGCATGAAAAATATAGGAATGTTGAGAAGAAAATTATAAAAAATATTTTCTCAACCTTAAATCTTGATGATTTTATAGGTTCAGAAAAGCAGAATATCTATTATTTTATTGATGAAAGCCATTATAAGAAAGATGAGAAAAAAGGATTTCTTATCGGAAAGATTGAGATGGATTTGAGCGAGGAGTAAAGTGAAAGATTACTCAACAAGTTTTTTAAGGTAGTCATTCAATTTTTTATAGACAATTTCTTTCTTTTTTTTGTTCAAATGAAATAATCTCATTGTAGCCATTGACCTATGTATTGTGAATATATAGTTCAATTTAATGACACAATTTCTATCAGCTCCATCCTCTTTTGACAATGGAATACCTTCCATTCTCAGATTGCTTGTAATTCCTGCAATAACTATGTTATCAAATTCCTCATACAGCACAAGGCAGGGTCTGGTCTTAATCTCAAATGTATCAGTAAAATGTACTCTTGCCAGGACTACATCCCCTGACCTAAGCATGATCCCAACCCTCATCATCCTTATTATCCCATAACTCTTTCATCATCGGTTGCTGTATTTTATGCAAGAACTCATCATACTGATTTCTGTGCTTTATATTTTTAAATATCTTTAGCATACTTGATATAAGTTCACTATAAGTCTGCCTTGGATATTCCTTGCTCTTCTTTAGATCATTAATTAAAGATTTCTCCAATTGTATTGTTGAAACCATAGCCATATTAATCACCCTTATTAAGGTTATATATTAACTATAGTGGGTATATAATAGATTATATATAAATCTTTTGATAAAATATCTAAAATCTATAATATATGTCAAGTATCTAGAAAAAAATAAATGATCAATTAAAAAATCCCTTCTTCAGGAAATATAACAATCCCATTGTCTGTTATCTTCATAGGAAATATTTTTGTAGAATGTGCAAGACCCCTTAGTTTAAGGATCTCGAGAGCCCTTTCTCTTGTATCCCCTTTCCTGAGATAATAGAGAAGAATGACTCCATCAACCTCAAATTCCATTATTGTTGACTTATGCTTTTCTGGATCTGGATCTGATTCTGCTGTCAGCAATGCAGTGCAGGCCCATTTCTGCATCAACCTGAACAAGGCTAGGCTTGCCTGGATCTTTGCCAGCTCATCCCTATGCAGCATGGTGAAGGCAGTCAAGCTGTCAATGACTATCCTTTTGGCGCCCATCTTCTCAATCATGTTGTCGATGACACCTCCTCCTTCCTCAAGCAGTTTCCCAACCTGCTCTGGAGTGTATTCAATAACTGCCAGCTTATTTTCACTTTCAAGTTTTTCTAGATCCCATCCAAACTGTTTCATGTGCTTGAGCATCTTTTTCTTGTCTTCTTCAAATGTTATGTATATGCCTGGCTCATTGTATTTTTTGACTCCATTCATCAGAAATTGCATGCATAATATTGATTTTCCAGATCCTGCTCCTCCACCAATGATATTAACAGAATTTCTCTCAAATCCTCCGTGCATAATCTTATCAAGACCTTCAATTCCTGTCTGAACCCTATTGTTAGGAGCATTTATCTTTGTTTTAATAGGATCACCTTGCTTCTGGACTGGGATTTTCCCATTGCTCAATAGCTGGTGCTTTTCTCCTTCTTTTTTCTGCTTCAGCTCTTTCTGGATAGCTGCCTTTATCTTGTCAGCTTCATTTGCTGATGAATTTGATGATGAAATTTTATTTTTGTTATTGTTAACTATAGGCACTGCAATTTTCTTAACAACTGGTTTGGATTCTTTCACTGGTTTAGCAGCTGGCTTAACATCTTTTCCAGCTCCAAAATCAGGCACTTTTATCCCTTTTTTCTTTACTTCTTTGGCCATATTACTATTTCCTTTTAATAACTATATAAATTTTTTTATAGTAGACCTTGATTGACACGATATTATTAGAATTTGATTTTCTGATTATGATCGCATTTTACAGATAATTATTTATACTCAATTATATAATATTGCATATTGGGTGGAATATGGACAAACATACATGTTCAGGATGCGGCTCTATTCTCAAGAAGATTGAATCAAAGGTAGTCAGTGATTCGAACTATGATATTTATTATTGCAAAAAATGCAATAAGAAGATTGCAAGACTTGAAAACTAGTCTTTTACTTCATATTCTGCATCAATTGAGTTTTTTCCTATTTCTTTTTTAGGCCTTCTTGCAGGTTCACCTTCACTTACCTTTCTTGAGACTCTTTTTGTGTATATGAAGAATATCAGCAATACTAGTGATATTAGAGCTAATATCAGGACAAATAGCAGGACTGCTCCTATCACAACAGCAAGATATGCAAAAGTTACCCACTTTAGAATCACCCATCCATGCTCTTTTGCATAAAGATAGATGAAATAGACTACAATAAGTGAGAAAATGCTTCCAAATCCAATAGAATATCTCTTTTTTACTGTCATGAGAATAAATTTCTTTATACATATTTAAATTTTTGTTTTCTATTTGATTATCCCAAATCCAATCAGTCTAAACCTGCTTCCAACTAGCCTGGAAATCGTCACTCTTGATCCCTTCTCTGCGCTCACAGGCTTTTTTAATTTTGAGATCACAGATTTTTTCTTTAATTCTATAACTTTGCCTACTGTTGCAGCTGAATTCACATTTAACATCAGCATTTCTCCTAATTTGATAGGTTCGACTGCAAGATTCTCCTTATATCCCACTACTCTTTTAAGAAGGTTTACTTCAAGGTCTAGCTCATTAAACAATCCAAGGCTTTTGCCAGGTAATGTCACTATGGATCCAGTTAAAGTGTCTGATTTTATTATTGAAGGATCCAAGTCTGTAAGAAATGCTACAGATCCTCCAGGACCGACTTTATCAATCTTTTCATTGCCAGTCATCAGGCCGATAATATTTGTTTTCAATTTTTTCCACACTTTTTGGTTGCTTTCCTCAACCTCATAACCTGGGTTTATCTCAATCTCATCCCCAATCTTAAATTTTCCCTGGATTACTGCTCCTCCAAGAACTCCACCGATCAATTTGCTTATTTCAGAGCCAGGTCTGTTAACATCAAAACTTCTTGCAACAAAAAATATAGGGTTCTTGGTCTCATCTCTTATAGGTGTCTTGATATTCTCTTCAATGGCATCAATAACAAGATCAATATTGATATTATGCTGTGCAGAGATTGGTATTATAGGCGAGTCTTTGTAGATTGTGTCTTTTAGGAATTCTTTAATCTGCTTATAATTCTTTTCAGCCTGTTCTTTGGCAACAAGGTCTATCTTATTTTGCACAACAATAAGATTTTTTATCCCTATTATTTCAAGGGCAGTTACATGCTCTCTTGTCTGTGGCTGTGGACAGTCTTCATTTGCTGCAACAAGCAGCATTGCTCCATCCATTATCATTGCTCCAGAAAGCATTGTTGCCATCAGTGATTCATGCCCAGGAGCGTCGACAAAGCTCACTTTCCTGACAAATTCAGCTTTTCCACTGCATTTTTTGCATTTTTCAGTTGTTGTATACCCTTCGCTTCCTTTGCATTTAAGGCATTTATAGAAACTTGAGTTTGCATAGCCTAATCTTATTGTAATTCCTCTTTTCAGTTCTTCAGAATGAGTGTCTGTCCACTTCCCTGACAGTCTTTCAGTCAATGTTGTCTTTCCATGATCAACATGCCCAACCAATCCAATATTCACTTCTGGCTGGATAACCTTATTTGTTGATTCTGATTTTTTCTTGGCCATGAATTATTTTTTATCCTCTTCTTTTGATTCAGGTTTTTTCTCCTCAGATTTGGCTTCTTTTGGTTTTTCTTCGGTTTTCTCTTCCTTAGGTTTTTCTTCCTTAGGTTTCTCTTCCTTGGGCTTTTCCTCTTTTTTATCCCCCTTCTTGTCACCTTCTGATCCTGCATCTTCACCATCTTTCTTTTCAATAGCCAAAGGAGTTTTTCCTTCCTTGAGAACCTTTAGATTTATCTGAATGATCCTGGAATGGACTGTATTGCCGCATACAGTCTTTTTGGTTCTAATGCCTTTTCCTTTCTTTGTGAAACCGACTCCTCCTATAGAGGTTATTCTTTTTCTAGAAGTACCTTGAACATCTTTTCTCATAGGAAATCCACAATTGTCAGATCCGCCAGTTATTTCAAAATCATAACCTTCAAGACCAATGTCATTCCCATTGATTGTTTCACCAATCTTTTTTCCTAAAAAAACCTCTGCTTCTTTATCTTTTACTTCTCTCTGTACATTCCTGCCAGTTTTTAGTCCAAATACAAGTTTAAAATCAGCCATTTTGTCCTCCCGGGCCAATATTCTCAGATACTGACTCAGCTGTTTAGTATTAATTTTGTGTCAAAGTCGGCAGGGACCACCAGTCAATAGGCTGGTGGCATTTTTCGCTTCGCTTACCCTGCCGACTTTGAGCATGCTCAGAAATATACCGCCTTCCAAAAATGGATTGTGGACTATTGCCCACTGGTCATGCAGACCAGTGGTATATTTCTGACATATTAATCTACAGTTAAGAAAATCAGAATTCATTTATAAAAGTATTGTTTTAATACCGGCTGCGTTGAAAAAGTCTCCGTCCGTGCCATGTTTGCCATTGTTTGCCGTAGGCAAACATGGCATGGCTGGACGTAGCTGACCATGTTCCCATGATTCATTATGGGGTTATGGTCAGCGAAGTAGGAGATTTTCAA
>JBDROB010000010.1:0-14964 GCA_043810355.1 Candidatus Woesearchaeota archaeon | reverse complement strand
GCTATTTCAAATTGCTTAAGCAATGCTTTTGCGTAACGTATTAATAGTCTTTCTTTTTTCTTTCCCATGGTGGGGTGCACTCCCCACCCCCGAAACAGCCTAACAGCTGTTCGGGTTATTTAACTTTTCTACTGAGCCTGTAAAGAAAGAGAATAAAAACATGTTCAAATTTAAACATATTATCAGAACCAATAAAACTTAAATATCCCATTCAAACCCAACCAATACATGACAGATCTAAATACAGCTGAAGATTTAAGAAAAACAGGGCAACAACTAGCAGTAGCATTCAGGATGTCAAATGCTTCCAGATCTGCTGCCCAAACATTTAATGAAATGCAGAATAATAGGGTAGATGAAATAGGAGCTTTGATTGAAGATGATTCTGATCTTGAAAAACAATTAGAAGCAGTCACCCTGATAGGAGAGCTCAGGACAGGGAGAGCAGTGCCTTATCTAAGAAAAGCCCTTAGAAGAGTGTCTCCTTATACTACAAGCGGCACTTCTCCAGATGAGATAATGTTCAGCAGGATTGCTACATCATTATTCAGGACCCAGAGCCTTGGAGGCCATAAACTGATCCGACAGATGTGGCAATACCAAAATTCAAGGTTTGCTCCTGGATTGAGGAACCTTCTTGTAGAATCATATCAAGGATCACAGTCAGATCTCAGTTGGAGATTATGGTCAGCATTCAAATGTGATTATAAGATTGCACAAAAGCGGAGTGATCAAGGCAATGATAAGTTTAATAATCAATTTTATCTTACAGCATTAGAATTATACAGTGATGCAGTAAGGGCATTTCCTTATTTCTCAGGATTCTGGAGGCAGATGGGAGATGCAAAAGTCAGATTGGCAAAAGATGGAAGTGACACAGACATTAAAGGATTCAAGGAATGGTGGAGTGCAGAAGAAAGCGGTGATGAGCTAAGAGAAAGAATCAATTGTGGCAGCTGGACTGACTATCGGGTTGCTTCAGAACTAGCACCATACCTTCCAGGAGATCTTGTCGATATTGGCTATGGAATGGCAATGGCAGATAATCATATCAAGGCTGAAGAAGCCTATCAAAGGGCTTTAGACCTTAAACCAAATATTGACCAGAGGGCATACATCTTATTTAGAAGGGCAGAGACTTTTGAAGCAACAGGCAAACCAGAAAAAGCATTAGAGGATTATTCTGATTCCATAAGGAAATTTCAGCTTGCAATAACCCAGCGAGAGAAAGGGGGAATGATAAAAACAACAATCCCTTATGCTTTTGAAGATATGATAAAAGATATCAATGAAAGGGTTGAAAGGCTCAGATGACTTTTTCTTAGAAAAAATTAGTATTCAGACAAATGATGCTGCAAATTCAAAAGAAAATCAATATCAAGAAAAAAGATCATATTATTTCCAGATTATGATCAACTTCTTTAATTTTTATATTAAACTCAACATTCAGATTATGATACCTGTCCTCATCCTCTGGACAGAGCAAAGTCAATGCATATCCCTTTTTATCCTTCCTGCCAGTCCTTCCAATCCTATGGATATAACTGGTGGAATCAAAAGGCAGGTCATAATTTATGACAATGTCAATGTCTTTTATCTGAAGCCCTCTTCCAGTCAGATCTGTAGTGACAATAATAGGCAATGTTCCTTTTTTAAACATGCCGAGATAATTATCTCTTTCTTTTTGTTCTAATTTTCCAGATATCTCTTTTGTAAAATATTTATTATAATTCAAAAATTTGGAGATGCTTCTTGCTTTCATCTTTGTATTAGTGAATATGATCACTCGCCTAAATCTCTTTTTCTTAAGCAGCCTCAATATGATATCATTTTTCTCAAGCCTTGAGCAACGAACAAGTTCTTGAATAATGTTTGGAGGTATTCTTTCTCCAACCTCAAGCAGATCATAATCTTCAATCTCTTCTTCAACAAACTTCTTCACCTCATCACCTAATGTTGCAGAAGAAAGCATTATCTGCGTATGAAGAGGGACCCTTATCCTCAGATAAGCGCAATCATCATAAAACTTTTCAGTAAACATCTTATCACATTCATCATAGACCAAGACCTTGACCTCACCAAGTTTTATGTTTTTCTCATTCACATGCTGCTTAAGCCTTCCAGGTGTTGCAACAAGGATATGATTTTTCCTGTTTATAGTCCTATAATCCCCTTCAAGAGCCCTCCCTCCATAGATGACACCAACCTTGATATTTAACAAATCACAGACTTTCCTAGTCTCTTTCCCGATCTGGATAGACAATTCTCTTGTCGGGACCAGGATGAGCATCTGAATGCCTAATTTAGTATTAATATTATCTAGAACACCCAATAAGTAAGCAAGAGTCTTTCCACTTCCAGTCCTTGAAGTGAATAATATGTTTCTCCCTTTTTTGCTGAGAGGAATCACTTTTTCCTGAACCTCAAATGGATAGACAAGCTGCAGCCTATCCAGGGCATCTAAAATATTTTTCTTTAATCCTAGATCTGAAAACTTTGACATGTTGATAGAAATTGCCCTTTTATGTTATAAACTTTGTTATTTTGTCAAATGCATGATTTATTAATTTGATTGAAGATGTCTCCTTTTTCTCATCTCCCAACAAAACAATCATATGCTCTCTGAAGAAATTCATTGATTTTGGAAATTTTCCAATCCTTTCGATCTTTTTCTTATTCCTATCTTTCAATCTGGTTGCTTGTTTCTGAGTCAGACCAGATTCAACATCATAAGTGATCTTTGGTTCAAGCACAGTCCTTTTCTTCTCATTAATATTAATAATTCCAAATTTCTCTGGATTCTCAAAGATTGGTGTGCCATGCTGCAATCCAAACACTGTAGAAGAGACTAGATCAATATATTCTTTGTTCTCTTCCAAAAAACAGAGTGTTTGCTTAAACTCTTGTATTGTTTCTGTAGGAAACCCAAACATAATATAAGCAACATTGCTGATACCAGCCTCAAAGGAGTCTCTCAATACTTTTTTAACATCCTTAAGATTGGTTCCTTTCTCCATCAATTCTAAAACTCTATCACTGCCAGATTCAACACCCCAAAGTATCATCACTAATCCAGATTCTCTTAATATATTCAATGTTTCATAATCAAATTCTTTTGTTGGACGGAGCTGACAGGCCCAAAAACAATCCAATGGCCTGATCATCTCAACAAATTGAAGCAATCTTTTTCTTGGGATCATGTCATCTATAATAAAAAAGTATTTTTGGCCTGATTTCAGAATAGTTTTCTTCAGATTATCAAGATCATATTCATGATAAGGCACTTCTGCATAATGCGCACAAAAAGCACATCTTTGATAAGGGCAAGTTGATGTTATTTTCAAAGGAAGCACTGGATAAGGCGTGAAATACTTATCCAAATCCCAAATGGAGAAATCAGGAACACCATGATCCAATTTTTTTGTCTTTTTTCCATTAATAAATTCCAGAAATTCAACCTCATTTGAGAATTTGTGATCTGCAATCAATGCATCCTGCATTGATGGGCCACCAATTACAGTCATAATCCCTAAATCCTTGAGTGCATCAAGCATGCTTTTAGCAAAAAATGCCTGGCTAGAATAAACAATACTGAATGCAACAATATCTGGTTTTTTTGAGATCACTTGACTTAAAAGCTGATCAAAGAATTCTGGTTTATCTCCATTGACAACTGCTGAATTGTTTTGAGAATAAACAGATCCGCTTAACCTGATGTATTCTTCTGATTTCTGCCCATATTCACTCCATTTATTTTTATCTTTAAAATATTGCTGAAAATCAGGAAACTTGAGTGAATGAAATACAATATTAAGGTCAAGGACATCTAATTTTATCCCATTATAGCAATTGGACTGTAAAAAGCTGTGCATAGCAGTTAGAGAATAAGAAGGGGTTGCAGGAGTGCAAAAAGGCAAATAAACGAGTAAAATCTTTTTCATACTATAATAAATCATTATCTCTTTTTAAAAGTTGAGTATGATAAGGGTTATTGCCAGATTAACTATAATCATCAACAATAGAAACTTATTTAAGACACCATAAAACTATTTTCAGTATGGCAAAGACATTGGTAAAATATTCTCTCCAAAAAGAAAATGACCCTCTTTTCTCAATTCTTGAAGAGACTGATGACAATTTTTTTGTCACTGGAAGAGCAGGCACTGGAAAATCAACACTTTTAAGGGATTTTGTGCAAAAAACAAGGAAAAATGTTGTGGTATTAGCTCCAACAGGATTAGCTGCTGTGCAAGTGGAAGGGCAGACAATACACTCATTCTTCAGGCTTCCGCCTGGAATAATCTCAGATGAAGAACTGGACAAAGAAAGACATGATTCGATCTACAAGAATGTCGACACACTCATAATTGATGAGATATCAATGGTCAGAGCAGACCTATTTGATGCAATGGACAGGATAATGAGAAGATGCAAGATATCAGAAAAACCATTTGGAGGGACACAACTGATACTTTTCGGAGACATGTTCCAGCTGCCGCCTGTTGCAGGACCACAAGAGAAAGCATTCCTATCCCAAGAATATGAATCACTATATTTTTTCGGATCATCAGCATTTGAGGCACTAGACATTGCAGTGGTTGAGCTGAGCACTGTATTCAGACAAAAGGATGAGGAGTTCATAGGATTCTTGGACAGGGTAAGAACCCATGATATTGAAGAGGATGATATCGAATACATAAACCAGAGAGCTGTCTATTCACCAAAGGAAAGGGTTCCAGATAATTTTGTGATATTGGCAACAAAGAATTTCATGGTCGATGCATACAACAGGGAAAGGCTGAATGAGCTCTTGGGAAACCCATACACCTATGACGCAAATTTTTCTGGTGAATTCAAAGAGACAGAAGCACCGACAGAGATAAGCCTAACATTAAAAAAAGGGGCAAGAGTAATATTCTTAAGAAATGACAAGGAAGGTATGTGGGTGAACGGCAGTTTAGGGACAATAACAGAATTAAATGATCATAATGTCGAAGTCAAACTGGATGATTCTGAATATCCTATAAAAGTCAGAAAGACAAAATGGACAAAATCAAAATACAAGCTAAGCAAAAAAAAGATAATAACAGAAGAGACAGGATCATTTGAGCAATTGCCACTAAGGCTTGCATGGGCAATGACAATACACAAGAGCCAAGGGCAGACAATAGAAAAACTATTCCTTGACCTGACAAGCGCTCCATGGGAGCATGGGCATGTCTATGTGGCATTGAGCAGGTGCAGATCAATAAACGGATTATTGTTAAGGCAGAGATTATCCTATCAAGACATCATTGTAGACCCTTCAATAATAGATTTCTTCACATTCCTATCAAAGCCTATTGTAAAAGAATCATTGACAACTGGAACAATAAGAATATCTGGAATGCAAGAAGATGCATTAAAAGATATTTATTTACGAGCTTTAGATAATTTCCAGAAATTAGGTTATGATTATTCACCAGATTTTAGATTTAATGGCAATGGAGAATTCTCAATAAAAGAGAATGGCAGATCAAGATGCGGGCTATACAGCCATTTCAGGGATTTAGTGGAACAGTACGGAAGAAAAAAAGACCTAAGAGTTAATATCCAGTTCTTTGACTGCAATATAAGGCAACATGCTGATGAAAAACCTGGAGTCAAAGGATGGTATGAAAGCCTTCAGCGGAAATTGAAGGTTTGAATTTTTTTTAAGGATTGGGAATCAAAACATATTATTTGTTTCAACAAAACTTATATATTCAGTTTTTATTACAACAGGATTATGGAAGAATTGGAAACAGTCGAGGACATGAGGAGAACAGGACAGCAGCTAGCAGTGGCATTCAGGATGTCAGATGCTAATCTGACAGCTGCATGTACTTTTGCTGACTGGCAAAGAAATAAAGTAAATGAGATAGGAGAATTAGTAGAAGATGATGATATTGAAAAAGTGACTGAGGCAGTAACATTATTGGGAGAGCTAAGGACTTATAGAGCAGTCCCTTATCTTCTTAGAGCAGCAAGACTATCACATCCTGCTGTGACTGGTAATCAGAGTCCTGAAGAGATTCTCTTTGACAGGATAACAACTGCATTATTCAGAACTGAATGCTTAGATGGACACAAGGAAATCCATAGGGTATGGAAATATCAGAATTCAAAATGGCATCATGGATTAAGAAATCTATTAGTAGAGGCATATCAGGGTGAGAAATCAAACCTTAGATGGTATGGCTGGCTAAACTTTAAATGTGATTACAGAGTTGCTGAAAAGATGAGTGATATTGGATGTGATTTATTCAATAGGAAATCTTATCTGCATGCATTGATGGAATACAGTTCTGCTGTAAACACATACCCTTTTTTCTCAGGATTCTGGAGACAGATGGGAGATGCAAAAGTCATGCTTGCAAAAAAAGGAAGTGATAAAGAAATTGTTGGTTTTAGAAAATGGTGGAATGCTAAAGAAAGAGGTGACGAACTTAGGGATACAATTAATTTTGGCAGTTATACAGATTATACTATTGCTTCAGAACTATCACCATATCTGCCAGGTGATCTTGCTGATATTGGATATGGATTTATGACTGCAAACAATCAAACAAGTGCATTAACTTGCTTTGATAGAGGACTTTTACTTGCAACAAGCGAAGATACAAAAGCTTATCTGTTTCTGAGAAGAGGGGAATCAAATGAAGAACTAATAAGAAATGTTGATGCATTGCATGATTATAGAGAATCATTAAGATTGCATGAGTTAGTTCTAGAAAAGCAAAGAAAAGGTTCAGTAATAAGGATGGGGTTTCATTATGATCTTCAAGAAAAGGCAGATGACCTCAGAACAAGGATTGAAATGTTGTCTTAATTCTGTTAGTATATCAGTAAATTATTTAAACTTCTCAGACTAAAATAACTTCTAAACCAAAAAATGAAACTAATATTAAAAAAGTCTCAGGCAGCAATGGAATTCATAATGAATTATGGATTAGTCATCCTAATGGTCTTAGTTGTAATAGCAGCATTATCATTTATAATATTAAACAATAAAACATCTTTTCTTCCTCAAAACTGCATGATTTCAGTAGGGAGTGGTCTAGCATGCGAAGATTTCTCTGCATCTATAGGAACAATAACATTAAGGATAAATAACTTGATTTCTGAACCTATTATAATTACAGAAGCAATTGTCTCAGAAGAAGGTAACTCCTGTCACCTATATTCTTCTGTTTCAATAAATAGAAATAAATTTTCAAATCTGAAGTTAAGTGCAGGACCTACTTGCATTGATCTAACTTCATCTAAAAAGAATATCAAAGGGGATCTTTCTATTACTTTTATAAAGAATACTTTTTCAAGAACAGTAAAAGGGGATATTTTTGTTAATATTGAACAAGGAGTAGGAGTAGCAGACCATGACATATGTGACAATGCCCATACCTATGAATTATGCGATGGATTGGATTTGGCATTTGGAGAAGGTTATAAATCAGCCTGCTGTGCCACTTATGGATCATGTTGCTAAATAAAAGAATTTATATAGGAATTATTATAAAAGTTATATAATTGGTACAATGAAAGAAATAATTTTTTCTGTTTTTGTGATTTTGTTAATATTAACAATAAGCTGCACTGAAAATGTTGAGCAAACTAATAATGACCAAAATAATAGAGTACAAGACACTGAAATACAAGAGAGTCTTTCAGAATTACAGATTGAAGCATGTAATGCAGCAGACAATGCCAAAACATGCGAGTCAAGACTGCCTGAAGTAGGAATTGTGAAAAAAGAAGAATGCTGCAAAATATTAGGAAAATGCTGTTAAAAAGAACATTACTACTAATTTTACTAATAATCATATTAGCTTCATCTATATCAACTGCTGTTGAAATATGCGAAACATCTCTAATAAGAACAAGACTCAAGAGTGCCTTATACAATTTCCTGACAAATCCATCAGAAGCAGAAATGACATTAGCTCAAATAAAAGACTTGTTAATCTTTTACCTAAACATCCCTACTGGAGAAGCAACAATAGACTGCTCTATAATAGGTATTAATTCAAATCAGATGATAGGAGATATTGTAGGTTTGGCAGAAAATATCACATTTAATGGATCATGCTCAGATAACACTCTTTTTGGAGAATGTTCTACAACAAAACCAAAATACTGTTATGCAGGACATCTCAATGACCAATGTGACATATGTGGCTGCGATAATAAATTATGCAATATCACATCAGGCAAGTGCATAACTGAGAGCCCTTATGTAAACTGCAATGTTAACTCTAACTGCGGAACTGATGGTTTTACTGGAGGTTTTTTCTGTCAAAATAATAATGTTTACAGAAATTTGTCAAGTTTTACATGCCTAAATCCAAATACAGAAGATTCTCAATGCAGTGAGAATAAATTACCTACTCTAACTCTTCAATGTTCAGGCAATGACGAGTGTGTAGAAGGCATGGAAACATGTCAGGAAATACCAGAAACAACAGGAACAGTAATAGTTAATGTTAAAGATTGCAATAATGATTATGTGAATACCACAGGTTTACGCAGAGTATACCTTATTGAATGGGAGGGAGACATTATATATCAGAATTATGTATTGGATATTGCTACATTCAATGATGTTCCAGAAGGAATGTATAACATAATGACAGCAGGATTTGATAATTATACCTCTTATGGAATGGGAGGAATGAGCTGCAGGTTTGATGTTGTTGCTGGTTCTATAATAGAAAAAACAATAATTCTTGAACCTGGTAACGGAGTGAGGTATTGCTATAGTTCTTGTCCTTAGTAAATATTTTTAATGGTAATGTTCTTTCCAATTATTATTTTTTCATTTCAATAATTTACATTCAACAATCCTTTCCGAAATATTAATATATGCATAAATTCAGAATGCACTCATGCAACAAAAAAAGAAGATATATCTGATTATGATTCTATTTCTTTTTTTAGCATTATTTCTTTTTATGTATAATATGGGTGAATTTAATGCAATATCAGGCAGAGCTGTAGGGGAAATTCAAACTTCTGCCTGTGATTATGCAGAGCAAGGTGGGACTTGCTTCACAAAGCTTGAAGAACTTGGTTTGATAACACCAGAGGAATGCTGTCTTGAAACAGGAAATTGCTGCAATCGACAGTATGATGATGGAGTCTCTATAGAAACTGGAGAGGGAAAAATAAATATGTATGAAACAAGGGAGACCAATGACATCAGGATCATAAAAGGGATTAGCCCTCCAGAAGGCTATGACTTAATCAATGACCCATTTAATTTTGAATGCCAGGATCCAATTCAGCTCATAATAAATGTTCCAATAGATTACAAAGATGTAAAGATTCTGAAATGTGAGGGTGATGAATGCTATCTGAAGATAATTGAAAAGACAATAGTGACAAAATATGGTGAATTGACAATCAATAAGACCAAAGAGACAGAGGAGCTTAAGCCTGAGTATATAGGACTCAAAACAGAGGAGATAGAAATTAACATAACATCTTTCCAGGACTTTGTCAATAGCGGAGGGTCTGAATTCTATGGTGATTTTTTCAAGAACTTGAGCGAAGCCTTAAATCCTAACCAGAACTCTATACCAGAAAATAATCCTACATTTGAAAATAAATATAAACCTTCAGAACCTTCAAGAGATGCAATTATATTAATCCATGGCCTGGCTACAACAAAGAAACCTTTTAATCATCTGATTAGGGATATTAAACAAACAAGACAGCCATTTCAAGTCTGGACATTCACTTATTCATCAACAAGATACATAGATGAGATTGCCAAAGATCTATCTGAGGTAATTGAAAAAAATCTGGACAATTATGATAGGATATTCATTGTTGCACACAGTATGGGTGGGTTGATTGCGCAACAAGCTCTTTATGATGCTGATAAATCAGATTATTCATATATAAATAAGGTCGAGAAATTGATTTTAATAGCCACTCCTAATGAAGGCAGTGTTGTTGCAGAGGCTTATGAATATCTATTTTCCACCCTTGTGGAAAAATCAATGCCTGGACATGAAATATTCAAGATAAACACTAAATTTATTGATGACCTTACAAAAGGAAGGATCATACCAAGAATAAAAAGAATTGAATACTATGCAATAGCTGGCACTGGAAGATATACAGAAGGAATCATAAGCCTAATCTCAAAAAGTATTGATCCTTCAATCAAATTTGATGGAGTCGTATCTACTCAAAGCGCTCAAAATATAGGTGGAGAATATGTTAATGATATGTGTGAAAATTATTGGGAAGTAAATATGACTCATATGGAACTTGTTGACCACCCATTATCAAGACAGATTATTGGAGAAATCATATCATCTGAAATCTCAAAGACAAAAGAAAAGTTTTTTGGCAATAACATATATTATAAATTTGATATAGAAGAGTGTTCTCCTGATACACGCTACTTGGTTATAGGTAAAAAATCAGATCAGAAAGTTGATACAATCATATGCAATTGTGGTGACAATATCTGCAGTGGAGATGAAGACAAATTTAATTGCCCCGTTGATTGTGCTTTGTTTAGTCCCAACCAGAGAAAAATATTACCTTTGATTCTTATTTCAATGATAATAACATTAGTAATTGGATTTATTATGTGGAGAAATTTTTTTAATAAAAAGTAAATCTAATCAGAAAACTCAACACTTCTTACTCTTCTTTGGATGATGATCTTTTCTTCTATCTGAGTTATCTTTTTAGGTCTCATTCCTTGAGGAAGGTTCATCTGATTCTCAGGTTTCATCAGTTCCATCATCTGCTCAGGTGAAATATTATGGTCAGAGGAATTCCATTGCTCAGGAGCAGTCTCTTGTTTTGGTGAAATAATTTGCATATCAGAAGGAACCACTTTGATCGGTGAATCTTCTTCCCTGACAGCAGGAAGATTCCCTTGATTTAAATCAAGCTCTTTAAGAGCTTCAGTGATATGATAATCAAGCTGGGAAGGCAATGCAGAATATCCTGATGAATCCTGAATCATAGGAGTGTATCCTAAATCCTGAGATTGTGGCCCAGAATAACCAAATGATATTGGGCTGGAATCATGGGAATATGAAGCCTGTGAAAGAGCAGGAGAAATGCTATAGCTCTGATTAGGATTGCTGGAACAAATCCCTGAATAACTGCATACTTTCATACATCAAGAGAATTATATCTGATTTATAAATGTAATGGTAACACCAGTATCTCCGATTGTATGTGTGGTTATAACTTGGGATTCTTTGGTTTTGAGAAAAATTAAGGTGTTGTTTTGTT
Source organism: Candidatus Woesearchaeota archaeon (assembly GCA_043810355.1). Taxonomy (GTDB): domain Archaea; phylum Nanobdellota; class Nanobdellia; order Woesearchaeales; family JAGVYU01; genus JAZDHV01. The sequence continues at coordinate 3,681 of JBDROB010000010.1, read as the reverse complement.
GTTTAGTGGTGGGTCTGGTGTTTTTTCTATATTCTTTTTTCCCCTCCCCCATTACTATTTGTGCTATTGTTTGATAGCTGTCGCTATGGTTTTTCTCACATTTGGTCTAGTTCTAAGTAGTTGTAGAGCAGTTTATGCTCTATTATGTCTAAGTATTTTTTGAATTGGACGTAGTATGCTATGTTCTTGTTGACAATCCATAATAAGTGTAATAGTAAGCTGATTAGGAAGTAGAAGTATCTTATCATGTAACTTGTGCTTTTGCTTTTGATGTGTGCTTCGTCTTCTACTCTGTAATTGGTTTCTATCTGCCATCTTCTTTTATAATGCCATACGTATTCAACCCTTGTCTTGAATTTAATGTTTGTTGCGAATATCCAGTCCAGTAATTTGCCATTTTTATCTGTTCCAATTCCTTTACAAATCACAATGTTTGTGTTTGGTTTCCAACAACTTTTCTTTTTTGAATATTTCATTTCATGCCTGAAAATGCCTAATTCTGTTGTTTGTTCATAATAACTTGTGATTTTGCCTTTCATTTTTGGCACAAGCATAAGATACTTAATCTTTTTAGATTCTAAATAATCAATCAATTCTGCAACATAAAATCCTCTGTCAAACACAGCAAACCTTATTCTTTTGAATAAGGTTTGACAATACTCCAATAATTCAATAGTTCCTTTCACCCCACTACCCTCACCAACAATAAGAGGAACACCCATAATAGGAATTTGTTTATTACGAGTGATCAAACATGCTGTTAGGAACTTAAACTCACCATCATACTTCTTATCGCCAGCAGTATTAAACACATGTAAGTTCCTAGTCCGACCATAAAAAGGCTCATTCGTAATGTCAAAAGCAAGCTTGGCAAAACTAACACCCAAACGCTTAACAGCTTTTTTCACCTGTAACTCAAAAGCGCGCTTAAAATCTTCCTCATAACAATTCTTAATCCACTGATGAAGACTATCAGCACTACTACCTAAAGTTTCAACATAACTATTACACTTAGCAACCTTAACCAAAGAATAACTAATCTTGTCCAAAGACAAGATTCTTGTTTCAGAATCGAAACATTTTTGAAGATAAGATATTATATTAGCCATGGTTTTATTAGCAAAATTAAACCATAGCTTCTCCTATTTGCTTTTTTCTGAGCATTTAGGAGGAGTTAATTTCTAATCGGAGATACTGCATCACGGGGTTGGTGCGAAATTAAGCTAATGATTTTTATTATTTTGTATCTTAGGTATGTTTTGATTTGTTGTGCAAGGCTTATTGAGTGAACGAAGATTACTTTGCTTTGATGGTTTTTGTATCTGCATTTCATGTTTTGTCTTGTTGTTATTCCTCCGAAAAAGCCTTCAATAAGGCCTCTGTTTCTTTTTCTTGCTTTATCATCATATTCCTTGATTGCTTTGTATAAGACAAGCCCTGAACATCTGCCTTTTCTTGGAACAATGTTGGGCTTAATTCCCTTCATTCTTAATAGGTTAATGTTGTCTCTTGCCCAATAAGCCTTGTCTGCATGAAGCCTTTCTCCTTTTCTCAGGATTGCTTTTGGGAGCAGCACTTCTCTGAATGGTGGGCTATCATGGCAGTCGCCATGAGTTGCGCAAACACAAACAACACTAAGCAAGCTGAGTGCAGGCAAGTAAGCAAGAATGGCGTGAAGCTTCCAAGTAACAAGCTCAAACAAAGCCTTTCCACCGCTAATAATTCTCCTATAAAAGCTTAATGTGAAAGGAGAGCTGTCAGCAATATACTCAACCTTATCCTTACTAGTCATAATCTCATTCAACTTAGCAATAGAATCATCAATGATCTTCTCATCCAACTTTGAGAACCATCTGCTAAGATTACAATGATCCAGCCTTTTCTTGACAAGCCAGGGCATTAAGCCTTCAATCTCCCTCAAAGTCAGGTTAGTGCACGAGCAGAAAACATTAAGCCTATACAAGTGAAACAACTCAATCTTTGGCTTTCTGCCCCTTCTTTCAAGTTTGTGCTTAACCTTGGGGATTATATTGCAAATTTCATTCCATAAAACCCAATAATCATTAATTCTGCTTTTTTCATATGCCTTCCAATATCCTTTCTTTTTAATCTTGTTAGGGTACTTCAATGCCATTGTGGTTATCCTCCAACCACCCCCTGCATAAAAATATGAGAAAGTAAGGTGTCCCAGCAAGGTAGCTGACTATTCCGACGGAGCAGCCAAGGATGTCAGAATTGAAGAAGTAGAAACCGATATTGTTGTTGTTGGCGATGGCCACACGGCCCCGAGAGTAGCCCTTTCACTTTATTCTGTCACCACCACTTCAGGCATTAGCTGTCGTGGTTGTATTTTATAGCAGCAAGCTGCCATAGTGAAAGAGCGTGTAGTCCAGCTACTCCATTGCATCCACCAATAGGGATGCTCTAGCCAGGACAAGAAATATAAAAAAAAGAATTGATATAAAAAACTATTTATTCTGGATTCCATACCTGCCAATTACCTCAGTGAGCTGTTGTTGCATGTATGCTGCATCTGAACCGATTGGCATTCCTCTAACAGCCTGAACAATATCTCTTTGAAGTCTCATTGATGGCTCACTCAGATCGATGAATGTTTTTACGAGCGCGTCAAGCGCCTCCGGCGCTACCCCGACGAAGCAGCCATCGAAGTCAGTACTGACGAAGTTGAAACCGAAATAGTCGCTGTCGGCGAAGGCCACACGGCCCGAATCTTTAGCCAAATTAGGCAATCCAGCATAAAAAGTATCATAATTTCTATCATTAGCTGCAACCCTAAGCAAGCTTTCCCAAACATCTTTAGTGCCAGCCTGCATATGGCTAGGAACATGCTGCACTAATCTTTCATCAGGAGAATAAACCCCTCCTTCCCTTAACCTAAGAGATTCATTGTGCCTGTATTGCTGAGCCTGTTCTTCAGTCAGAACTGCAATGAATGTAGGATTCTGCCGCAGAAACTCAATATCTCTTTGAGCCTCATTATACTGAGCAACTGTAAAGATTGGAACTTGTGTTTCCTGAATCTTTCCATCCTTAACAGCCCAGACAACTCTCTCGCCAAGAACTCTGTCAGCATAAGCAGTGGATAATGGAACGCTACGATCAACTAATCCAACTTTTTTTCTTCCATCTAGCTCTCCTTTGCCCTGAACATACTTAAGCATAGCATCAGGATCATGAGAAAATGTCTGGCCATTAACAACCAAAACATAAGGAGTCTCTCCACTCTTAGCGACATCATAATCTTTGCTTGCTGTAACATGAGCAAGCTCTCCATTGACATCAAACCATCTCCACAATCCATCATTGCTAGGAGTAAGTATCCTTGCCATTGTAATATGTGTAGAAGCAGGCCTTGCCTTGCCTTCTGGGACAGCTGCGATAGACTTAACTAAACCTTCATTTCCTGATCTAGGAAATGCAGTACCCTCAACTCTAGGATCCTCAAGCAATGTTACAGTAAAATCTTCATTTGACATAGTGATTACCTCCAAAGCATATTATTTTAGAGAGAGTAGATAGGCAATGGTTTATAAACCTTTCGGTTATTTGTCATTTCAAAGTAGTTACTGAATGGTTACTCTTTTAGCGGAAACTTCTCAATAATAATGAACTCCTTGCCCTCTACTTTAGCTGCGCTAACCTGAACCTTGCTCCCACTCT
>JBDROB010000009.1:0-3740 GCA_043810355.1 Candidatus Woesearchaeota archaeon | reverse complement strand
TTCCTAATCTCAATCTGCCTACAAGAACAAATGACTCAGACCTTGGAAATGACACTAACTCAACATATTGGAAAATAGAGATTCCACTGACAATAGGCGGATATTGCAACGGAACACTGCAATTCAGCGCAACAGAATATTTGTCTTCATAAAAGAGATGATGAGAATGGACAGTATATTTAAAGAGTTTATGGGGAAAGAGATAAAAGCTCCATACAGGGATGGAACCCAGTTTAAGATAGCAAGAGGCGTTCTTGAATCAATTAATAATGGATTTCTCAAAATCTCAGGCAGGCTTGGCACTGTCATAATCAATGAAAAAAACATAGAGAAGATGTCATTGGCAAAATAAAGAAATAAAGAGTTGAGAAAAATGGGTAATAAGAAAATGGGTAATAGGCTTGCAATAGATTCTAAAATAGATTCAAATGGTTGTCTGGAAGGACTTCTTTCAAGAGGGCTTTTTTTATGCTTTTTTTTATGAAATCATTTACTTACATAGCGAGTGTAAGATTTGGCTTTAAACTCATTTTACTTACATAGCAAGCATTATGATAAAACAAGAGTATTTATTTAAAAAAGAGGAAATTTCAAAAAAGAATGATAATTTTATTAGCCCAAGCTCAAAATTATATTTTGATTTATTGAGAAGTAATATTAGGCCAATAAAGAATAATGATTGCTGCCAATGCATGTTCCTGCCTCTTTCTATATTCAATAATGACTCATTAAGCGGGCTTGAAACAATTTCAAAATTTATGAAAGAGGAGATTGGCCTTAGCTGTAGAGAGATTGCATCTATTCTAAACAGGGATGAAAGAACAATTTGGGGATCCTATCAAAGCTCAAGAAAAAAGATGCAACAAAGATTTCCTGAAGAATATTCAAAATTCTATATTCCGCTAACTATTCTTAGAAACAGGTCATTAAGCGTGCTTGAAGCAATCACAGCATACCTCAAGGATGAATTAAGCCTAAGATACTGCAGGATTGCATCCTTGTTGAATAGAGATGACAGGACTATATGGACTGTTTACTATAGAGTCAAGAAAAAGAGGAGAATGGAGAATGAACCAATCCAGCTTTAAGGATTTTGGAATTAATTTCAAAATCATGTTGATAACAATATTTTCAATGGTCTTGTTAATTAATATGCCATTTATTATGGCTGTTCCAAGCGGACCTAATATTGATTTAATCAGAAATCAGACTTTATCCCCTTCAAGCGCCCATATGATAAATACCTCTGGAGGGTCAATAACAACAATGGTGCTTAATAGCACAACACAAAATATAAGATGGAAGGCTTTTGTTGGAAATATTACTGGCAAACTGACTTTGGACGATGGTGATGGTTACTCAGTGTTTGACTGGTCAATCTCCACTTTCGTAGGTGAAGTTTATGCAACAAGAAGCCCAAATTATATAGGCTGGTCAAATATCAACTGCTCAACAGTCTCAAATATATCCAATGAAGAAATAGCTCTCAACCATACTGCCAACCCTAATGATAACATCTCCACTACATTCAATGCACAAGATCATAGCTCATTTTATGTCGGGCATGTTATGATTCCTTCAGACAATTGCTATTCAGTCCATACTTATGTAAATGCTTCAAATCAATCAGCAGATTTTGAAGAGGTTCTGCTGCATGATGGAACAAGCATGGTTTATTCAACAGTTATTGAGAATGATGTTAAGGGTTACAGGCCTAATGAAACATTTGATTTCCAGATGATTGTCCCTGAAGTTGGCTTGAACTCATGGACATCCTCTACCCCCTATTATTTTTATGTTGAGTTGATATAAATGAGATTTACGCAGAATAAGATAATAATAGCAATAATAACTGCGATTGTGGTACTTTGCATAATTCTAGCAGTGTTTACCATAACTCCGGGAATTGAAAAAGAAATGAAAAAAAGAACTGATATAATTGACCAACTTACTGAAAAGGCTGTAAATTCTATTGAAAGTAGAGGGATACTGCAATTTAATACCACAACATATCCTAAATTTAAGAATATTGAGGTTGAAGTTTATTATAATCAAGATTATTGTCTAAGTAGAGTAAGAAATGCAATAAAAAGATTTGATAATGTTGAGATTAAAAAGGTAAAGAGGTTAAATAAAGAGGAACTTATTAAAGATAAGGTTAATACCCTTGGAAGCGATTCCGAACTTCCTAGAGTCATAATCATATTTGGAGAAAGCAATAAAGAAGAGAGAAGAATAATAAGCGGCTTGGCTGGATGTTCTGAAGAAATACTTGCATATAATGTATGTGATTCAATGCTTAATCCTCCTGAGCTATGCAGTAAATACATGCATAAAAAGACAGAGATTAAAGATCCTGAAATTAGGCCAGTTGAAGATAAAGAATGTTATGATGACTGTCTTATTGAGTATGGTGAGGGCAATAACATCATAAACCAGTTATGGAATGGACCTCCATGTGATAGAATTATGGGATTCAAGCAAGGAATATCCGAGATAATAAGCAAAAAATGCCTAGACAAATCATGCAAAGACAACAATCAAGACAAAGCCTGCTGCAATGGTGACAATTGTGTGTATAAGAATGATTGCTATAGCATAGGGGACATGTATGATGTGGATGATAACAACCAAACTGAATTATGCGTGCAGTATGATAATGATTCATTTTGGGTTGATCCTGACAAGGACAGTTTGAGCTGTTCCTTGGCAAATTCCAGCTGGCTCAGCTGTAAACCAAAAAGTAAATGCATAAATAGTGTAAGCGGCTATGATTTAATGGAAAATGGGATTTGCTGTAGCGACGATGAAAATGAGTTTTATACAAAATGTAAGGGAGAATTATGCATTAAAGAGGATGATGAAGACTCAGCCTGCTGCAATGCAAATCAATGCGTTTATGATAACAAATGTTACCAAGCAGGCTGTGTTGACATTAATACAGATTTAGGCGTAAAGAGGGCATATTGTGACGGATTTACAAATGAATGGACTGATCTTGATGAAGAATACTGTGAATTATGCCTAGGAAAAGGCTCTTGGTCAGGCTATTTTTGCTGTGGTGATGATGAGCATGAAGGGGCCAGTTACAAAGAATTGATTATTCATGCAGAAAATGCGAATATTTCAGCAAATGAATTTATTTGCGTAGACAAAGAATCTCAATGTACTTCTTATTTAGATGGCAAAAGAGCTAGTAAAGGCTGTTTTAACATCACAAATTACGGAAGGTATTACTGTGAAAAAGGAGTGTGGTATGATCCTGATAATAATCAGAAATATTGTGAAGAATGTAATTTTAACTGGATGTCCAATAAAAGCAAGAATAAATGCTGCGGAGATGATGAACAAGAGTATTATATTGAGGGTGATGATAAAACATATGCATGCTGCAATTCAAATTCAAGCTATGCTCAAAACAGGACATGTTATAACCAATACATATGCGGCAATAACAAAGTTGAAGGCAAAGAGGAATGTGAACCAATCAACGCAACAAACAATATATATTGTAATCAAACAGCTGAAATTTGTGTTGATGGAAGATTGGGAAAAAGAGATAATCTTGGGAATTGCGGTCCCGCTTGTGAATGTTCCTATGATGATTTTTCTTTCAGCTGTTCAGAAGGAAAATGTAGTGCAGAGTGTGATGATGATAATGATTGTGGAAATGGAATGTCTTGCAACACCAATGAGTGCAGATGTTATGAAAAGAAAAAGTCATCTGATATCTCCGAATA
>JBDROB010000008.1:0-3847 GCA_043810355.1 Candidatus Woesearchaeota archaeon | reverse complement strand
AATGTTTATCTCAACGAATTAGACCAGTTTGTTAAGCATAAGTTAAAAGCACAATATTATATCAGATATGTGGACGATTTTGTAATAATACACTCGGACAAAAATATTTTATCTAGATACAAGGTGAGGATAAATGAATTCTTGAATCAAAGATTGGATATTGAACTTCATCCTGATAAGACGAAGATAACAATTCTTGGGAACAGCTTAACTTTTTTAGGGTTTAGAATATTTTATTACCATAAGCTCTTGAAGAAGTCTAACCTTAGAAAAATGAAGTGTAACCTTGAAATACTGAAAAAAGAGCACAAAGAGAACAGGATTGATTATGATTATGTTTATGCTTCTTTTGAAGGATGGACAGCATATACAAAGAATGCAGAAACGTATAATTTGAGAAAGAAAATTCTCAAGGATTTTGAAAATGAGTTCCCTAATCAGATTTCAACAAAAGAAATCAACAGATTTCTCAAGATGAGAAAGTAGAATATGCCTCTTGCAGAAAATAGGGATAGAGGCAAGGCATTCATCCCACAACTAAAGTTGTGGGTATTCTGCCTACGATTTTATAAAATGCATTATAAAAAATTAAGCTACCTGATGATCAGGTTTTCTTTTAAATTGTTTAGGATAGTTCTTGATCAAAAACTTGTTCTTATTGACATCAAGGTCAGTGAACTCAAAAACAGCATCTTTAAGCTTTGAAGAAGCAGATTTTCCAAAAGCAATCCCCTCAACCCTGCAGCCCATAGCCTTAGTAAGGTGCTCTACCAAAGGAACATAATCACCATCTCCAGAGACTAAGACAACAACATCAAGCTTAGGAGCTAATTCAATAGCATCAACAGCAATGCCAACATCCCAGTCAGCCTTTTTGTGGCCTCCATAGAATATCTGAAGGTCTTTTTTCTTCACTTCAAAACCAATCTTTTCAAGGACATTAAAAAAAGTCTTTTCATCAATGAATTCAGATTTGACAGCATATGCTATTGCCCTCACCAGAATCCTTCCTTTTACAGCCTCTTTAAGAACTTCATCAAAATTAACCTTTGAATTATACATCACTTTTGCAGAATAATACACATTTTGAACATCTACAAAAACACCTACTCTCTGGCCCTTATGCTTTGTTGTCATCTGATCACCTTTTTGAATAAAGTTTTTATTAACAATAATATTTTATTATCTTAAATAGGGTGATATCATATATAAATATTTGGATTGAATTGGTAAGATTCCAACAAAATGATTTAAAATCTACATAAATTTTATATATGGTGTTCACTTATTTATATAAATGGGGGAGAAAATACAGTTCTATCCATTGGATGTGACTTACAAAATAATAGATGGCAGACCAGTCATCTTACTGTTCTCAAAAACATTGGATGGAAAGAAAATATGCGTACTTGACCATGATTTTGAGCCATATTTCTATGTCTTGCCAAAAGATATAAGTGCTGTTAGCGAGAAAATCAAAAAGATTCAGCTTGAAGAGGAAAGAGGAGAGATAATAAGAGCGCTGAGAGTTGAGGAAGTCAAAAAAAAACTGTTTGGGAAAGAGGTCACTGTATTGAAAGTTGTCACACAACTGCCAAAACATGTCCCAGGGATCAAGAAGGTCATACAAGAATGGGATATGGTTGAGGAAGTGTTTGAATATGACATACTCTTTGCAAGAAGATACCTGATTGACAAGAAGATAATACCTATGACATTGACAGAGGCAGATGGTGAATTTACAAACCAGAACATGAAAGTCCCTGCATTCAGGGCAGATACAATAAACCAAGTCAGTGATGATTCTCTCAAAGACCTGAAGGTTCTTGCTTTTGACATTGAAACCTATAATCCAGACAATGTGATTGACACAGGAAAGAATCCGATAATAATGTTGGCACTTTATGCAAATGACATGAAAAAGGTGATCACCTGGAAACCGATAAAATCAAAAGACACTCAAATAGAGGTTGTTAAGAGCGAAGCAGAGCTGATCCAAAGATTTGTGGACAATGTTGAGGCATATAAGCCAGATGTGATCACAGGATATTACTCAGATGGATTTGATTTTCCATATCTTCAGGACAGGGCAAATAAGTACAATATAAAATTAGACATTGGCCTTGATAACACAGAGATCAATATTGACAGGAAAGGGAACATAAGCGCTCAGATAAATGGCATAGTGCACATCGATGCAATGAGTTTCATCAGAAGAACTATCGGAAGATCCATGAACATAACCAGCTTTTCACTTGAATCAGTCGCGACAGAACTATTAGGAGAGGGAAAAAAGGATATTGATCTGAAAAATCTTTTTGAGGTATGGGACAGCAATAAATATAAGGAGTTAGAAGAGTTCTGCAAATATAATCTTCATGACGCTTATCTTGTATTTAAGCTATTGGAGAAGATCTATCCTCACATAATCGAGATGATAAAGATTGTAGGACAGACACCTTTCACAATCAGCCGGTTGTCATTTTCACAATTAGTCGAATGGTATCTGCTAAGGCAGGCATTTCTTGAAAATGAGATTGCGCCGAACAAACCTGATCATATTGAATTGAGCCAAAGAAGAAGACAGACATTCACAGGAGCATTTGTATTTGAGCCAAAACCAGGATTTTACAAAGATATTGTGATATTTGACTTCAGAAGCCTGTATCCGACAATCATATCAAGCCATAACATTGACATAAATACATTTAATTGCGGCTGTTGCAAGGACTCTGAAAATACAATAACTGATGAGAAAAACAAAAAATACTGGTTCTGCACTAAGAAGAGAGGCTTTTTATCAGCCCTGATCGAGGATATAATAACCAGAAGGAGAAGGGTCAAAGAGATACTTTCTGAGAAGGAAGAGAGTGTATTGCTAAAGGCAAGAGAGCAGAGCCTGAAGATGCTTGCAAACTCATTTTATGGATATCTTGGGTTTGCAATGGCAAGATGGTACTCGATTGAATGCGCAAGGGCTGTGACAGCATTTGGAAGATATCATATCAAAGAAGTGATCAAAATGGCTGAGAAAGCAGGATTTAAAGTCATCTATTCAGATACAGACAGTGTTTTCCTTGACCTTAATCAGAAGAGTGAAAAGGATGCCAAGAAATTTGTTGAATCAGTGAACAGCCAGCTGCCTGGGATAATGGAACTAGAGTATGAAGGGTTTTATCCTTCAGGGATCTTTGTAGGAGCCAAAGAAGGCGATGCAGGAGCAAAAAAAAGATATGCACTGATCGACAAGAATGATAAGATAATCATCAAAGGATTTGAGACAGTTAGAAGGAATTATTCAATCATTGGGAAAGAGATCCAGGAGAATGTCCTGAAGATAATTTTGAAAGAAAATGACAAGAAAAAGGCATTGGATTATCTGAAAGAAAAAATAAAAGAGTTAAGAGACCATAAGGTCCCTATTGAAAAAGTGACAATATCGACACAGCTCTCCAAGGATGTCAGTGAATATACATCAATAGGACCTCATGTGGCGATTGCCAAAAAGATGATTGAAAAAGGCATTCAAGTAAGAGCTGGTTCTCCAATAAAATATGTGATAGTCAGAGGATCAGGTAAAATAAGAGAAAAGGCAAGGCTTCCTGATGAAATAAGCCAAGAAGACTATGATCCAGATTATTATGTGGATCATCAGATCATTCCAGGTGTTGAAAAGATATTTGCAGTGCTTGGCATTACAAAAGATGACATATTATCAGAGGACCAAAGCAAATTAGACAGTTTTTTTGGTTAAATTCACATATTTACATAGGATAGAATCATATAATAAAATCATATAATAAAATCATATAATAAAATCATATAATAAAATCATATAATAAAATCA
>JBDROB010000007.1:0-27201 GCA_043810355.1 Candidatus Woesearchaeota archaeon | reverse complement strand
AATCCAAGTTTTAGGAGGATCCACGAAATTGCACAAGATTATGCAAGAGCATCTTCTCTAGGAAAATATGCAGAGAAACCAGAGTTGGATTGCACTGAATATGGGCTTGCTTTCTGTGCTTTGTTAAGTGACAACGGTTATCCTCCTTATTTACTGGTCTTAACTAACCTATTTGAATTAGATAGCCATTTGGTCTCAATATACAAGGAAGGTGATCTAATTGGGACCTCAGGAATAGCATTTAGTGATCGTATTCATCCTAGTTTAAATACAATTGATGGTGTTTTAAAACGTTTTGATTCATCAAATTATATTTTGATTAATTTAAATCAACAACAAAGAAAAGACTGGATCGCAGGTAATGGAGATTATTTGGATTGGAAAGTGGGGGTTCAGGTGCACATTCCGTTTTAAGTATAGGAAGGTTTTTATATTCTAAAATATCTGATATAATAAAATTAAACTCGTGAGGTGATATAATGAGAAGATTAGTTGCTTTTTTATTGGTAATCAGCTTATTTCTTGGGTCTTTTTTTCTAATGACTGGGTGTGATCCTACAGGTCCAAAAACATGTACTCCTTCTGACGTTCCTTGGTGTAATCATGTCTCAAATAATCCAGATGTTGATGATGGTAAAGAAAAAGCTGAATGTGAAACTTATGAGTATTTTGTTGATTGTACAAACGAAGATTCTAACAAAGTTTATGATTGCACTGGAAAAAGTTGGAGTGAATGCGATAGTCAGCCAGATCTGTGTAACACCAATAAGAAAGATTGTGTATGGAGTTAATTGCATAATTTTTTTCCTTTCCTTTTTTTTATTCTTTATACTAAGTAATACTTTTCCCCTATTCAACCTTTCCCTTCTTGTTCCTATACAGAAGAAATACGCATATGAATGTTATCACTATATACAGTAATAGCACATAGACTTCTAGTGGTGAACTGAACAATGTCTTGTCAAATATGATTATCTTCCTGATGATAGACTCAGAAAGAACAAAAGGGTTTGCAAATGCAATAAATCCTATCTGTTTCTGCATTGTTTCTATTGGAATGACTAAGGATGAAAACAAAAGGAACACGCAGCTGACAGAGATGCTTCCTAGTGTAGCTGTCTCTTCTGAATTGAATAAATAACCTATAAGCAATCCAATCAATACAAAAAATGAATTGATAATCAAGAATGCTCCTATTATTGAGAACCAATTACTAACTTCAACTCCAAATCCAAACACAGCCACTAATAATAATATGATTGTCTGCCCAGACAATATCAATATGTTTGAGATAAAATGGCTTATGATAAAGAACAGGTCATGAACTGGTGCTAGAAAATTTCTGAAATGTGCTTTAGACTGTTTCTCAGTTATTACAGTAGTTGAAGACAATAATATGCTTATCAGCATGACTACCAACACCAATAATGGTGGAAACATGAAAGAAAAGTAGTTGTTAGTGTCAGTTATGTCCTTGTACCTTGTCCTGATCGGAAATATTATCTGCCTTGAATCTAAAAGAGTCAGATTATCCATATTTCTTGTCAATTCATCAATTGCATCGATAAACTCATCTGTTGTCTGAAAGTTTGATGTCATTATGTCATCAATATCATCTAATTCACCAAGTGTCGAATTTTTCATGGCTTTTATCTCATCTGTCTTGTTCTTGATCTTTCCAAGCTCACCCTCAAATTTTGATGTTTTCTCATTCAGTTTCTGCATCTTTTCATTGAAAGAATCTAATCTATCATTCATGCCGCTAAAATCAACATCATCATCAGGCATTTCCTGCCCTTCAATAGATTCTATATTGCCCTGGACATCTGTGAGATATTCAGATAATAGTGTAATCTGAGAATCAATTGTTGGAATCTCAATCTGTAATATCATACATTCCTGTGATGTTGGATCAGCAGCACATACTTCAGGCATTTGCGCTTCCTTTGTAGCTTTTGATTCTTCTAAGTCACTTATCTGCCCACTTAATTTCTCTTCAAAATCGGTCAATAATCCTAGGCTTTCCTCTCTTTGTTGTATCATCCCTTCTCTTGCACTGTCTATCTGTGATTGAACTCCGCTTATCTCTTCTTTAAATGAGTCAATCTCTGCCTGGTTTGTTGAAGATTGGTTCTCAAACTCAGATAGATTCAGGTCTGCGACAGATATATTCAGATCCAGTGCTATCAGATCATCTTTAATGTCTGTTATCTTAAGTGATATCTGATCTCCATTTGATGATATCTCAACAAGCCTTTCTTTGCTTTTATTTAATTCAACAGAAGTCTCATTTATCTTTTGCATCATTGCTTCAACAAGTTTCAATGAAAAATCAGTACTCTCGCTTTTAATCTTTGACATTAATGTGTCCCATATAAGCCATGCTATATTGATTCTGGAGAAATCAATTGCAAATTCAATGTTTTTCTCGCCTTCAGGATTCTCTAGGTCAAATCCTTCTGGAAATATTATGCAAGCATGAAGATTGCCGTCTTTCACCTGGTCAATACAGCTTTCTTTGGTCTTTATCCTGAATACTCTAAGCCTTGAATCTTCAAGTGAATCTTTCATAGTTTCTATTGATTCTGTCATTTTGTCATAATATACCCCTATCTTGATATTGTTCATTTCAGATGAATTGAATGCAGCTCCTATTATTCCAATTATTAGAAGAGGCCCTAGAAATATTATCAATGACGAAGTTTTTGACCTGAACACTATCCTAAGGTTCTTCCATACCATCATGATTAATATTCTTAGATAGCTTCTCATTTGTATTCTCCTAATATTTTGTCAACTGTTGATTTTGTATATCCTTTCTCAACTAGCCCTTTCTCAATATCGCCAGTTGAATAACCTTGAGTTAATGCATTCCTTATGCTCTCCTTAAGAGTCTGAAGATGGTCATCATTTTTGATATCACTTCCTTTTTGTGTCAATGCTTCAAAAACTTCTGCTAAAGACGGCTTGTTGACATCCACATCTACCAGTTTCTCTCCAGTCTCCTCAAGTATTGTCAATATCTGGTGAAGCACTCTCTCAGCTTCAGGTGTATATATTATCTGCTTCCTGTCCCTATTAGTGACATAGGCTATTGGCAGGCCTTGCTGCCTTAATCTGTCAAGAATTACTTGATAATTGCCTGATAATGTTTCTAATTGTATTTCTTCATTTCTTGAATATTTATCTTTCAGATTCTTTGAAGTGTCAACTGCTAACACTCTGCCTCTATTTATGATTGCAATCTTTGTGCATATAGCCTCTATCTCACTTAGAAGATGGCTTGATATGATTATTGTAGTCCCTGTCTTATTGATCTTCTCAATCAATTGCCACATATGCTTCCTTAATATTGGGTCTAATCCAGTTGTTGGTTCATCAAGAATCAGTATATGAGGGTCATGCATCAGTGAGCATGCAATATCCAATCTCCTTTGCATTCCTCCTGATAAGTTCTTGGCAATCTTGTCTTTTGCATACCCTAATTCAACTAGGCCTAGTATCCTGTTTGCATTAGCAATTATTTTCTCTTTAGGCATCTTGTATAATGTGCCAAAATATTTGAGATTTTCAAAAACTGTCAGTTTTTCATAAAAAGAGTAATCCTGGCTTGTAAAACCAAAAATTCTTTTTATCACATTCAGGTCTTCTGAAATATCCCTATTATTGAATAATATCTGTCCTCCGTCTGCCTTGTAAAATCCAATAAGTGTCCTAAGTAAAGTTGTCTTGCCAGCTCCGCTAACCCCAATTATTCCAAATAAATCACCTTGCTCTATAGAGAAGCTAATGTCATGGAGAATCCTACTTTTATTCAAGTCTTTGTTCACTTGCCTGAATTCTATCAGAGCCATATATGACTATCTCATATTCATTGTATAAAAATTTATTGATTATTCGCTCTGTCTTCAAAAGTCAAACCATGCCATGAATGCCAAATGGTTTCACCAGACCTTATCCTATTTTCTTTAGAAAAATCTCAAATCCAGATATCCCAGAATAAGATATTATTGTCACAACAATCCCAGCTATCAGCACTCCAATTACAACCGATTTCATAAAATCTTTAAAATTAAATCCAAGAAGATAACCTCCGATTGATCCAGTATATACTCCAGATCCAGGAAGCGGCACTCCGATGAATATTCCTAATCCAATCACTCCATATTTCTCAATATATGGCTTTACTTTTTTCTGAGCCCTTTCAATTACCTTTTCCCATAATTTATTGATTGATTTGACCTTTAAGAAAAGTCGAATGATCTTATGAAAGAACACATAAAGTATTGGTCCTAACAAGATATTCGCAGCAACAGCAATGGCAAAAACAAGTAGCCAGTACTCCTTTCCCAATACTATAATTCCATAGGGTATGCTTGCCCTTAGCTCTAAAAAAGGCAGGAAAGTCAATAATATTATGATCAATATCTCATTTAACATGTTTGATCGCCTTGACTTTTTCCTTTACATACTTATCTTTAATAAGTTCTTTAACAACATCATTAATTTTATAGTATTTCCTTTTCACCTTTGCATAGACCCTTCCTTTGTCAATAAAACTATTCCTATATCTTTTGATAAAATTCTTGGTGTGATCTTTTATCTTTACTGGAGGGCCTTCCTTGATCTCAATCTTGTCGATCTCTTTCTTGCCCACATTAAACCAGAATATTGCTTTTTTAAAATCCCAGCTCCAGTTGGTTTCCTTTACTTGAAAATCTTTTAATCCATCTAAAATATGCTCATATGCTTTTCTAAGCTTGCTTCCGACCACATCCTCTTTTCCTTCCAATCCTTCTGCTTCAACCAAGATGAGATTTTTCCCTTTATATCTATTCTTCAGCTTGATTGCATCAATTTTCTCAATCTCAAAATATTGCATGTTTGGCTTTTTTAAAAACATCTCAGACTTGTCCAAAAATATCCCATATTTCTCTTTTCCTAGTGCAGCTGCTGCATTCCTTCTTGGATCGACAGGATCAATCACTATCAGCGGGCTTTCAAGCTTTGACTTGTTTATCTCCATAAACACATTGTTGTGGTAATTTTTCAGGTCAATCACTTGCTTGTCCCCCCACCTTTTTGAACTCTTCAATAATTTCAGAAAACCCCCATAATATATCACTAATATCTCTATCACATACCCTGAGAATCCTTGGATATAGCTTTCTGCTCCATAGACATTATTGCTTTTGCAGAATTGCTTTGCTAATCTTATCTCATCCCTCAAATCCTTGTATTTCTTTACAAAAGCTGTATGCAATGGGCTTACATCAGTGATGTTTTTTGCCATGCTTGATTTCCTTATGTTAAGGATTGGAATTATCTCAATTGTGAAGCCCCTTTTTTTTATCTGGAAATAATCCCTGCTTCCATGCAGTCTTGAGAATTGAAATTTGCATTTCTTCATTATTTTCTGAAGTATCTCTGACAGTTCATCGCTCTTTTCAGAATATTCTTTGTAGTCAAACCTGACAAATATGTCTGCGTCATACGCTTCTCTCAGCCATGTCCCTTTTGCTCCGCTTCCTCCCAGCTCTGCTCTAGCTTTCCTCAAATTTTTATTCAGCTTGCTGACTACATTATTGATTATATCAAGTATCTTTTTTTCATCTTCCCTTGTTGGCTTTATCTCATCCAAAACCCTGTTTAGTATTTCTTTCATAGGAAAAAACCATACCAACATACTATAAAAGTTTTGCCTTTTTCAACATCTTATTAATAAATTATCTCATTAACAAATCCAAATATTTATATATAATACATTATATCTATTAGAGTAGAAAAGAGGAACCAATGGCAGACCCGACTTTATCATTTCTGACTGTTCTAGCAGTGCTTTTACTTGCTGGAATCTTCACTACTCTCATTTCCAGGTACTTGAAAATACCTAATATCTTATTATTGATATTGATTGGCATGGTTATGGGTTTCTTTCCTTATTTTGACTTTCCACCATTGTTTCTTACAGCGACTTCAATTCTCGCTCTTGTCATGATAGTATTTGACTCATCGTCGCGTTTTAAGTTCAGGGAATTCAATTTATTCTCTTTTTCAGTATTGAAATTGACAGTAATATTCCTTTTATTTAACCTTACACTTTTGACACTGGCTACTCTGATCGTTGATCCAGATATAATCAATATTTGGTTTGCTCTTATTTTTTCAAGCCTTATGTCAGGCACTGATCCTGCAACTATCATGACGATTTTTAAAGACACTAAAAGTAAGGTTGCTCAATTCCTTGAGGTTGAGTCACTGGTCAATACTCCTGTTGTTGTTCTGATTCCTTTTATCATCCTTGATCTGATGAATAATCTTCAGGGAGCAAATGTCACAGTAGTGTCTAGTTTTGTTGATCAGATCATTCCTTTCCTTCAGCAGATAATCTCTGGTCTTGGTGCAGGTATTTTTGTCGGAATAATTGTCTTCAGGATTATGAGGAGGCAGTATTCTGAGACTCTCTCTCCGATTGCAATAATCACATCAGCATTGTTATCCTATATCATTGCAGAGAACCTTGGTGGAAATGGTGTTTTGGCTGTTACAATCATGGGATTGTTTTTTGGCACTGTATATGTCAAGGAGAAATCTCATCTGTCAGAATTCTCAAGCATGTTTGCAAATTCTTTGGAAATACTTCTTTTTATCTTGATTGGTCTGATCATTTCAGTGCCATTTACTTTTAATTTCTTCTTCAAGTCAATTCTTCTATTTGTCATCTACATATTTATCAGGGGGCTTGCTATCTTCCTCAGCCTTAAGAGTGAGCATTTCAATGTAAAAGACAAGATTTTTATGTCTTTGAGTGTCCAGAAAGGAATTGCAGTTGCAGTAGTTGCATTCACCTTGTCAACACTTAATATTCCTGGGATACAGCCTGTCCTGAATCTTTCATTGGCATTCCTGATCTATTCAATCATACTCTCAACATTGCTTGCAAAGTTTTCCCATTTGATCTTTGGAAAGAATTTTATCCCTACACAATCAGATACTGTCAGTTCTCAAAAAAAGAAAAAGAATTAGTTTTACCTTATTCTATTCCAGGTTTTCTTGTTGATATCCCCCTAGATTATCAGCATCAGGTTTGATCCCAAAGAAAAATCCGCATTTTCTGCAGAAATCTCCTCCTTTGGTTGCAACTGTCTCATGAAGTATTGGATGTCCGCAATTCGGGCATTTCTTTACTTTAGAATGCCCTTCTCCTACCTTCCTGATTCTTTTTTGCATCATTTTGATAAACAGATTGATTAAACATATTTAAACTTTATCATAATCAGTTTTAAAAACATCTAATTCCGAATTCAATTTGATATTACTTTCACCTTGAATTCGTTCCCTATATTATACCCATGTATAATACATTTAAATTAAAGAAATTACCAATAACATTTTTATAATAATAAACAATTAACTAGATAAATGAAACAAAAAATCCTGTTAGACACAAACTTCCTTATGATACCTTTCCAGTTCAATGTAGACATTTTCTCAGAATTGAAAAGAGTCTGTGATTTCAAGTATGATCTTTATATTCTTGACAGATCAGTGGATGAGTTAAATACATTGATTGATCGGGACAATTCAAGAACCAGCAAGATTGCAAAGATGGCATTGCAATTGAAAAGAGATAAGGATATAAAGGTAATAAAAACAATTGAAAAAAAACATACAGATGACCTTATTCTTGAAAAAAAGGGTTTTATTGTCGCAACAAGAGATATGAATCTAATTAGAAAACTAAATGAAAATTCAAAAAAATATATCACATTAAGGCAAAAAAAGTATTTAATCCTAAACAACAGCTAAAAATAGGCATCAATTGACCCGCCGGATAGAATAGGGATTTACTTCTTATGGCTAAAAAACTAAAAAATCAATAAATTATATTATTTATATTCTAAAACGCAACCTTCAAAAAGCATAGCTTTTTGAGGTATTCTAATCAAGAATTAGAAACCTTTAAAAACCCCTTATTACTTCCATATACTAAAATGTTCTACAAAGTGCAGATAAAGGACCATATAAGGCTTCCTCCAAAACTCTTTGATATGCCTTTGGAAGAGGCGATTACAGATAGAATCAGAAAAAAATATGAAGGATATATCTCAGAAGAGCTGGGTATCAGCATTGATGTCGCAAATATTAGTAATATTGGTCAGGGAACAATTATATCAGGTGACGGAGCTCCTTATTATGATACTGAATTTGAGCTTTTGACATTCAAGCCAGAAATGCAGGAAGTTACCCTTGGAAAGATCAAGGATGTCGCTGATTTTGGTGTGTTTATAACTCTAGGCCCTATTGAGGGTATGATTCATATTTCACAGACAATGGATGATTTTGTCAGCTTTTCAAAAGATAAGACTTTGGCTGGAAAAGAGTCTAAGAAGACTCTTAAGGTTGAGGATATGTGCAGGGCACGTATAATTGCTGTTTCATTCAAGGATCTTTCAAACCCAAAGATAGGATTGACAATGAGGCAGCCAAGTCTTGGAAGGCTTGACTGGATTGAAGAGGAACAATCGCCTAATAAAGGAAAGGACGATAAAAAGAAAGATGATAAAGAAACAAAAGAAAAAAAAGGAAAAAAGGATAAGAAAAAATGAAAAAAAAAGTTTGTAAAGGATGCCAGATATTTGTTGAAGGACCTGCTTGTCCTATTTGCAAGAAGGCTCAATTCTCTACAAATTGGCAGGGCAGGCTTTTCATTATTGATCCTAAAAAATCTGTTATTGCCGGAAAAGTAGGCCATAATGTCAAGGGAGAGTATGCTATTAAGGTTAGATAAGGGGATATTCTATGGTAAATATTATTGAAGAAAAGGACTCATTTTTATTGAATAGGAAAGAATTGATTATTGAGATTGATTTTGAGGTTGTGCCTTGGTCAAAAAAGGATGCAGTAAAAAAAGTTGCTGCTTTAAAAAAAGTTGATCCTTCCTTGGTTGTGATAAGGAAGATTACACCAAAGTATGGTATAAAAAAAGCTGTAATTACTGCTTTTATTTATGATAATGTTGACAATCTAAGGAAGATTGAGCCAAAAAAGAAAGGGAAAAAAGTGGATAAGGATGAGAAGAAAGAAGATGATTCTGGACCCGAGACAAAATCAGAGTCAAAACCTGAGGTAAAGACAGATGATAAAAAGGAAGAGTCAAAAGAGAATAAAACAGAATAGATCATGATTGATCGAGATGATAATGATGGCAGACAATAAAGACAAGGGAAAAGAAGCAAAAGGCGGAAAGTCTAAATCAAAGAAATCAACTACACAATCATGGAAAAAATATGTAGTTTCTGGTGATTCAATCAAATTGAAAAACAAGACATGCCCTAAATGCGGCCCTTCTTATTTGATGGCTCAGCACAAGGACAGGATTACCTGCGGCAAATGCAATTATACTGAATTTAGCACTAAAGATGTTGAGAAAGATCTTAAGGAAGCTGCTAAATCTGCTAAATGAATCAAGAAAGATTCTAAATAACCTATTTAAGAGCATAAAATGACATATTCTAAAGAAGACATAAGATTATTATTAAAGATATAAAATTATTATTATTTATTTTTTTTTAAAATAAGAATCAGGATTGCTTCTCTTCTTTGCTCTGATACACCAGTAGATCTTCTGTTGTCAATTTCTGTCTTTTCTTGATTTTCTCTTCAACCATTTTCTCTTTGCTTTTCAAGTCATTATCTCTCTTGTCTTCTCTTTGCTCATTGATTTCTACTTTATGTTTTTTTGCTTCTTGATCAAGTTCATTCATTAGTTTTAGTTTATCTTTTAATTTTTCGCTGACTTCATTGAACTTATTTTTTTGTTCAATAAAATTCTTGAAGGTTTCTTCTTCTTTTTTCTTGAGTTCATCTATCTTTTTTGATGTGCTTATCATCTCTTCATGCTTTTCTTGGCTTTCTTTTGCATGATCCTGGACCTTCTTATGCTCATGATTGGCTTCTTTTTTTAGTTCATCTATTTCTTTTGAGAATTGGTTCTTTTCCTTGATGACTTCTAAAACCTCTTTTGCCTGGTTATATTTTCCTTTCAGGTCTTTGATCTTTTTCATCATTTCCTTTTCTTTCTGAAAGCTCATGACCTCTGTTTCAATCTTGCTTTCTAGGAATTCAATCTCTCTCTTTATTTTAAAGGGGTCTTCATTGATTTTGAGCTTTTTCTGCATATCAAGGATCTTCTGGTTGTAATCCTTGACTTTCTTTATCCTGTCAGAAATCTTGTCTTGCAATCCCTTTCTGCTGTCTTTTCCGGTTTTCACAGAACTAGTGAGGTCATTTCTCTTGTTTTTCAGTGATTTGACATCAGTTATGATATCTCTTATTTCTTTGCCTATCTCTTCTTTTTTCTTGAATTCTATCTCTTTCTTTTCATCGATTGAGTTGAGTTCATCTCTTAAGGTTTTGGTCTCTTTCCTTACTTCAGAGATCTTCTTAAATAATTTATTTTTATCTTCTATTGTTAACATATCCGCTCACGTTCTCTTAATTAGTAATCTTGGTATGCAAAAGCAAAAAAATATTGAAAAAATAAAAAATTCAGCCGAATAGTGCTCCTAATCCAGCAGCAGCTGATTCTTCTGATTTTTTCTGTTCTTCTTTTTTCTGTGCTTTATTTTCCCCTTCAGGTTTTGCATTTCCGCCTTCAGCTTGTGCAGGTGCAGCAGCTACTTGTGCTATAGCAGCCTTTTCAATCGCTTCGTCAATATTTACTCCTTCAAGTGCCGCAACCAGAGCTTTGATTCTTGCATCATCAGCTTTGGCTCCTGCAGCTTCAAGTACTTTCTTGACTGTTGCTTCGTCTACTTTACCGCCAGCTTTATGGATTAGCATTGCCGCATATATATATTCCATCTTATTTACCTCCTAAATGAGAGACTTGAAATTCTTGTCCCCTTCTTATTTAACTTTGATCTCACACCTTTTGATTTTAATATCAATTATAATTTTTATATAATACATCAGTCTTTTAATAAATCATCAGCACTTGGTATCTTTTTTTCCGCAAAATCTTTTGCTTTTTTCACCATGTCCTTGACTTTGTCATCAGTACTTTTTTCTTCTGGTTTATTCTCTTCTTCAATATCAATATCTTCTTTTGATTCTTCTTCTGTTTTATCTTCAACAGGAGTTTCTTCTTCTTTCACTTCTTTCTTAGGTTCTTCTTTTTGCTCTTCTTTTTCAACTTGAGCTAGTTTTGGTTTTTCTTCAACCTTTTCTTCCTTTTTCTCTTCAGCAGGTTGGTCTTTAACTTCCTTTTTCTTCTCTTCCTCAACCTTTGGTTCTTCAGCTTTCTCCTTTTTCTTAGGAGCTTCTGCAAGTCTTTCCTCTTCAGCTTTCTCTTCTACTTTCTTCTCTTCTGCATCAGGTATTTTTGCATCAGCTTTCAAACTCTTTGCCTGTGCTTCTGCTTTTCCTAGCATTATCCCTACAGTTTCATCAGTTAATATATCCAGATCAATTGCAATGGCTTTGCTCTCTCTGAATGCTTTCTGTATCATGAACTCAGTTGTCCTTTTGTTGTGGATTCCTGCATCAACAGCAAGGTTAAATGCCCACTGGTCTGCTTGAACAAGATCTTTCATGAATTGCTCTTCATCAATATTAAGTGTTTTCTTGTCATAGATTATTCCATCTTCAAATACAGCTGTGACATCAAGCCCGATTTCCATTGGTTCTATTCCAAGTCTCAGGAGCATGCTTGCTGCATTGTCATTTATTTTCTCTCCTTCTTTCACGACAATTGCATCTGCTTTGATAACTACCTTGCCTTCTTCCACTCCAGTCTTGAGTCCTAGGGAGCTAAGCTCACTTATGATTGGTCCAGGTGCAAATTGTGTTGGACCAGCTTTGACTTCAATGTCAAATGGAGCAATCTGTCCTGGTTTGGCAGGTGCTTTTGATTTGCTCTTTTTGATTATCTTGAATAATGAGAATGGATTTTCTTTTGTAAAAAGTAAAGCTGGCATTCCTACAAGGTATTTTTCAAGTCCTTCAATTCCTTTTTTATCATCTTTTGCTTGTTCAATTATTAATCTCATCAGTCTTCTTTTTGTCATTCTCAGCTCAACTTTTCCTCTGAGTTGTTTTCTCATTATTTGAAGTTGAGGTGCTGGCATGTTTTCCAGGTTTACAGCTCCGATTATAGGATACTCCTTCATCAGGTCAATAAACTCTTTCACTATCCTTTTCTTGTATTCTGCAACATGCGCCATTTTATTTCTTCTCATCCTCTGCTTTTTCCTTTTTTCCTACTAAAACAGGTTTTCCCATAGTAGTTTTAATGAAAACATTCTTGATATTGCTCTCTTCTTTTGGAAGTGAATGTACTAGATGATTATAAATGCTCATTATATTGTCAATTATCTCTTCCTCTTTGCTCTCTTCTTTTCCGACCATTAGCTGGATCATTGGTACTGATTTTATTGATATTCTAACAAGATGATGAAGTCTTATTCCTAATTGTTCAAGATTTGCATTTGGAGGCACTACGCATCCTGCTTTTGGATTTGGCATTTTTCCTCTTGGTCCAAATGCTTTTCCAAATATTTGTGCAATCTTTGGCATTATGGTTGCTTGAGCTACAAAATAATCATATTCTTTTGCAAGCTTTTTTGCTGATTTAGGGTTTTTTTGATATTTTTCAAACTCCTCTGCAGATATTGTATTGTCAAAGAATTCTTTGGACTGTTCCAGAAGCTCTCCTCCTACTAGTCCGCATACTTTGATTTTTTTCCCTTTAGAATAATGAAGCTGTGTAAATGTTTCAACTTGGTTCTCAACTTTCTTTAGATCAAGGTCTTTTATAGTTATGATTAGGTCAATGCTTTGGTTAAAATTTCTTTTTTTAGAAATCTTTTTAGCTTCTGTTAATGCTTGTATTATTTGTTTCTTGTCCATCTTCCCTCCTATCATATAGATAGTATACGGGTTTATATTGTCTGTTAATTATTATGCATTTATAAATCTTGTTGTTTTTTATAATGCTATTTTTTTTCTTTTTGGGATTCAGCAGGTTTTTCTCCACCAGCAGCTGGCTTTTCACCTGCTCCTGCTGCTGCTTCTATAGGTAGCAATTCTTTGATCATCTCATCTGGAATCTCTGCTTCTATCATCTTTGCTTTTATTGCCCCTCTTTCTTTTCCTTTCATCTCTCCTATTATCTTCTTTGCTAATGCCTCAAACTCTGCTCTTCTTTCTTCTATCTCTTTTTGCAATTGTTTCTTCTCTTCTTCCATTTCTTTTTGTTCAGCAGCTGATAATTCTGTTTTTTCTTCAGCAATTTCTTTGTCAAATTTGCCTTCATTCACTAATTGTATTGCCTCTTTTCCAGAGACTCCCTCGACCATGACTCCCATTGAGTTGCATGTGCCTATTATCTCTTTTACTTTCTGTTTTAATGTTTTTCCGCCTAGACTGTCTTCTTTCATCTTTGATATCTTGATAATATTTTCAATCCTTAAGTCTGCTACCTTATCTGATAGAGGATTTCCTGATCCTTTCTCTATTCTTGCCTCTTTCTTTATAAGCGCGCTCGCAGGCGGGGTCCCAACTTCTATGGTGAATTCTTTTGAATCTGTGTCAACCTTGACTTTGACAGGAACTTGCATGCCTTGGAATGATGCTGTCTTTTGGTTGATTGTTTTTATGACCTCTCCTATATTGACTCCTAATGGTCCTAAGGCAGGTCCTAATGGAGGCGCAGCTGATGCTTTCCCCCCTTCAATCAATGCTTCAACTGTTTTAGTTGCCATTTTCAAATTTTGATTATTGTCTAATAATTATTGTTTAATATAAAGAGTTAAAATTTGATTTATAAACATTACGGTTTTTAACCTTAATCTAAAAATCATTTAGGGCATGCTTTATGTATAAAAAGTAAAATGTCAGAAATTATCATTCCTTTGACATAAACTCTGATATTGCATCCTCACTTTCTTCTCCTTTCTTTCCTTCATCATCCTCATCTGCTGTGTCCCTTCTGATTACTTTTACAGCATCTAGTTTTACTGTTATTGGGATTGGTACTGCTGCTTCTAATAGCTCAACTACTACATCTTCTTTTGTCTTGTCTATTCTTGTGACTTTTGCCTTCTCTCTCTTGAATGGTCCTGATATAATCTCAACTATATCATTCTTTTGTATATTTACGTCTTTTTTGACCTGTTCAAGTGTGTGGTCAATCTCTTCAAATCTTATCTCATTTGGAAGGATCCCTCTTGCATAAGGGACATTGTATGCTGCTTGCTCTGCATCTGTCCTTGTCATTGCTTCTACAAATATGTATCCTCTCATCCCATGTGCTCTGATTACAGAGAGTACTTCAAGTTTTTTCTTGACTGCATTGCTTGTGATAAAATCCATGACCTGGTCTTCTCTGTTTGCAGTTGTCCTTAATGCATATAAGTGTGCTTTGCCGTCTCCAATATCAGAGCCAGTATCTTTTTCTTTTTTCTTTTTTTCCTTCACTGGTTTTGATTTTACTTTCTCAGTTTCTTCTGCTGGTTCTTCTTCTGGGATTTCTTCTTCATCAGCTTGGGTTTCTTCAATATTTTCTTCTTCTTCAACTTCCTTTTTTATTTCTTCATCTGCCATATTGATTATATCCCTCCTCTTATTAGCTGATTGATTAAATAGATTACAAATCCCATTGCTCCAATTATCAGGATTCCTGCTCCAGTTACTTTTACTATAGTCTTGAATTCTATCTTGTCAGGTTTCTTTGTGATCTTAAGAACTCTCTTGCATTCTATGATAAATCTTTTCAATTTAAACCACAAAGAAGGTTTTTGATTTGTTTCTTCCATTTTGATTGTCATCCCGCTTACGCTAGGTTATTATTAGTAATACATATGAAAATTAGAAATGGTTTATAAAACTTTTGAAAATTGTATAACAATTTTCAAATAGCTCAAAAATCTCTGATTTTTTTAGGTTGTGAAAAAGCCGCCGCCCTTTAGGGCCAATGAGTACCTAATATTCATCGAAAGACAACCAGGTATGCAGT
Organism: Candidatus Woesearchaeota archaeon; assembly: GCA_043810355.1. Taxonomy (GTDB): domain Archaea; phylum Nanobdellota; class Nanobdellia; order Woesearchaeales; family JAGVYU01; genus JAZDHV01. The sequence goes on along the minus strand of JBDROB010000007.1, from coordinate 12,182 downwards.
CGTTTCAAGAGCGAAGCTCATTGGATACGACTGTTAAGAATGAGACTTTTTCACCATACTAATTATTTTTTAATAATAATAGAAATCCTAATCAATAAACTGTATCCCAAGCTCATTCTCTATGTTCTCTTTCTGTTTTCCCATAGTTGTCCTTGTCTTTCCAAATATCTGACTACTTTGAACTCCAGTTATTATCAGCATTGTCCTTATTGTGTTCTGAAGGTCTTCATAGATCTGAGCTCCCCAAATTATTGTTGCATCATTATTTAGTCTTTCAGATACAGTCTCAACAACCCTTCTTGCCTCATCTAGGGTCATATCTGATCCTCCTGCAACATTAATTAATGCTCCGGTTGCTCCTGATATGTCTGCATCAAGAAGAGGGTTGTTTAATGCTTTTTCAACAGCTTCAACTGCCCTATTCTCAGAATCTGACTCACCCACTCCGATAAGGGCTACTCCTCCATCACCCATGACTGCTCTTATGTCTGCAAAGTCCAGATTGACTAATCCAGCTTTTGTCACTAGTTCTGCTATTCCTTTGACAGCGTTTGTCAATATCTCATCAGCAACCTTGAATGCAGTGTTTATTGGCAGGTCTGGTGCTAATTCAAGAAGTTTGTCATTTGGGATCACAATCAATGTGTCTAGTATTGTCTCGAGCTTTTCTAGTCCTATTATTGCATTTTGGTATCTTCTGTTGCCTTCCATTGTGAAGGGAAGTGTGACAACTCCTACTGTTAAGGCACCTAATTTTTTCCCTATCTCTGCAATTACTGGAGCTGACCCTGTTCCAGTGCCTCCTCCAAGTCCACAGGTTATGAACACCATGTCTGCACCAGTCAGTACTCGCTTGATCTCATGTTCATTCTCTTTGGCTGCTTCCTCACCTATTTTTGGGTTTGATCCAGCTCCAAGCCCTCTTGTAACTTCTTTTCCAATAAGTATCTTTTTGTCAGCATTTGTAAAAAGAAGGTCTTGTGCATCTGTATTTATTGCAATTGCTTCGACTCCAGCTATCCCAACATCTTTGATCCTGTCAATTGTATTATTTCCGCCTCCTCCTGTTCCTACAACTTTTATTGTTGCTCTTTGCAATGCCAGATATTCTTCAAGCTCTTCATCAGTATCAGTTCTTTCTCTTGGTTTTTTTTCAGTTCTTTGCTCAGGTCTATTGTTAAATTTTATGTCAGGTTCTGGTTTAAATTCATCTTCCCTTCGAGCAATTGGTTTGCTATATCGCATTTGGTTTGATTCTTGTGCATATTGATTTTTCAGTGGCTCAAATGGTTTTGGTTCTGGACTGTAATCATAATTATCCTGTTCATCATTGTATTCAGAATCAGTTTTCCTGTTTTCTTCTTCTTTCTTTTTCTGTTGGTATTGAGAATCATCAGGAACATCTATTGTAAATTCATCCACTTTTACACCTGTTTTTGTATTTTTTATAAAATTAGGCCACTCAGGACTATATTTAACTTAATATGTCAGGAATTTTCCGCAGTCTCGGACTAGTGGCAATCTTAGATTGCTTTATATTTCAGGAGTGAAAAATTCCTGATCACTAAGAGCCACCAGTAATATGATATAATGGTTATCCTATTAATAAATCCCACCAATCTCTAACTAGTGGTTCTTTAGAATCAAATAAATGCTCATATTTAAACCTTCTCACATTATAATAGATACTTTAGAAATATTATTTTATAGTTTTATTTCCTAATAGTCTTATCAGAACCTATGATTTTTCTGCTTTTATATCTTTGATTCCTTCTTTTTCTTTTTTCTCTTCTTTCTCCTTTTTATCTTGATTTTCTTTCTTTTTTTTATTTTCTTCTCTCTCTTTCTTGAAATCTTTTCTTTTAAACTCAATATTATTGATTCCTGGAATTAATTCTTTGACTTTCTTTTTCAGAATGTCTTTTTGTTCATCTGGTACTTCAATTTGGACTGTTATTGTTGCTTTTCCTTCTTTGAATTCCACTTCTAGGTTTTTTGATCCAAACTGAAGTTTCATCAATGACTCAAGCTTCTCATTGTCCTTCTCAAGTATTCTTATAATTTTTAGATGATAATTAAGCTCTTTTCCTGATAATGGGTGATTAAAGTCAACAAGTGTTCTTCCGCCTGAAGCGCTTCTTATAGTGCCTACTGCTTCATTTAGTGTGACTTGAAGGCCAGGCATTGGTGTTATTTTTTGTTTTGTGAAAATGCTTGTTGGCATCAGTCTTATCAATTTAGGATTTTTCTTTCCAAACCCCTCTTCAGGTTTGATCTCAACATCAAATTCTCCCGGTTCTTTGTCAATAAAGAATTTGTCTAATCCTTCTATAACATGGCTCTCTCCGACACATATGATGACTGGGCCATAATTCATGCTAGGATTATATATTTCTTGTTCTTTTGCTATCTTTTCATTTGTGGTGTCAAAAATAGTTCCACCATCTTTTGTCTTGCCTAGATATTCAATCTCAATAAAATCTTTTTTCTTTATTTTTGCCATTCTGTTAATTATTCTTGATTGTTTTATAAATATTTTGGAAATTATGCAAAAATATTATAAAATTGCTGAAAATTCCAATAAGATTATGAGTAAGGGCAAAAAATCAAGGGAGCAGAGGGAATATCATGCCTCTCTTGTGCTTAGGCTTAGTTTTACCCATCCATTCAATAAATATAGGGATGGAACAGATAGACATACTCTTTTTATGGATAATAGTTTATATAGAAGGACAAATGACAATTTCCTGAATCTTGATGATGAGCTTCAAAGGACTTTTGGGAATAGTGATCTGTCAAATGTAGATTCTGATGTTGCCCAGAAAGTAGCTGATATTGAGAGAAAATGGGAATATGATACAGGATATAGAACTTTCACTTTCGTTTCTCAACAAACTCAATGATTCTCTCAGCAACTTCCTCAGCAGGTGTGTTTGTAGTGTCTATCACAATGTCAAAATTGTTCCTGTCATGATGATCAATACTATGGTATTCTTTAAACCTCTTTTTTTCACTTTTCATCCTTTCCTGGATGCTTTTCTCAACATCCTTTATTGTATTCAATTTCTTTCCTTCATTTCTGTTCTTTCCTCTTTCACTTTTTAGGTCTTGAAAAATCCTTCTGGCTCCTTCTTGTGGTTCTACTTCAAGAAATATCTTTATTGATTTTGGTATAAAATGATATGCTGTCCTGCTTTGTATTATGAAATCATCTTTTTCCTTTCCTAGATCTTCAATATATTTGTCAGTCTCATTGTCTATTTTTGGATCCTTTTCACAGACCTTGCCAAGTTCTTCAAGTGTTATCCCTTTCTTTTTTGCAAGATCTCTCATTATTTGGCCTATATATATGTTTTTTAAGTGGAATCTGTTTGCAAGTATATCAGCAACAGTGCTCTTCCCACTTCCTGGATCTCCATTTATTGATATTATCATAGTCTCAAAAAAGGAGAATTAGTATAAAAACTTGTTGAAAATTGTTATTGTTGTTATTTTTTTAGTGATTATTTTTTTATAATTAAGGTTTCCAATAAATTTAAAAATGAACCTAGATTTCCCCATATATGGTACCTTTAAGCCCGCAGGGAACTATAATACCTGGGCAAATACCTCTGTTCTTAATGCCTTGTTTTATCAGAAAAACTGAATGCTTTGTTGATATTGTTAGGGTTGCAAGAGCTCTTAACGATACAAATTGGATTCATGATCCTAAGAAGGTTGATAAGCCTGTTTCACTAGGATTTAAGATTGGTGCTACTCTTTTTGATGGTATTGATACTCTTGTTAAGATGTATGATGGTCTTGGTTATAACTATGAAAACTTAAAACTTGCAAGAGTTTCTATGGATTTCAAGGATTTTACTTTATTAGGGGATGACTTAGAAGGAATATTGCAATTCCAAGATCAGCCAAGAAATGGGCAATTCTCAATTAAAGGAAGATTAAGAAAAAAAAGTAGTGATTCAATAAGTGTGGACAGGGCTGAATTTGTCTATTCTTCTAGACCTCTGCCTATTGGAGTGATTCCAAGTGCTGAAAACAACCATAATACTCAAATTGATAAAGAAGAAGGAAAACTATTTCGTTACGCAGTAATACCAGACTCCCTCCATTTTTATCAAGATCAGCCTCCAAAATCAAGTGATAATCCATCCCCTCATCCTTTTCATCTTATTGGTTTGATCACATCTCCTTTAATATCATTTTATTATAATAATGTTGAGCATCATCATGATATTGTAGGTGAGGTGGATAATACACCAGTTATTCGTAGTCTTAATTTTGAATTATTTAAAGGTTTTCAGAATATTGGATATGGTTCTGATATTGTTATAAGAGTAGCTTATTTTACTAAACCAAATCTAAGATTTCCTATATATAATGCAGTCGTTCTTGCAGGTGATTCAAAAGGGATTTTAGCTTATAAAGCAGATATAAAAATTGTGATGGCTCCAACAGATGAATTAACAAAACTAGTTGGGTATAGAGAATAAAAAAACACAAGCTTTAAAAATATGTCTCCATTACTCTATCTTATTAATTTTTAATTTCAGATCATAGATGGGGGTAATTTTATGGCAAATAAGGATTTTCAACCTATTTTCATATTGCCAGAAGGCTATAATAGGACAACTGGCAAGAATGCCCAAAAGACCAATATAATGGCAGCTAAGTTGATAGCTGAGACTGTTCGCAGTACTCTTGGTCCAAAAGGTATGGATAAGATGTTGGTTGATTCTTTAGGTGATGTTGTTATCACTAATGATGGTGTCACAATTCTTCAGGAAATGGCTATAGAGCATCCTTCTGCTAAGATGATTGTTGAAGTTGCAAAGACACAAGAAGATGAGGTTGGTGATGGAACAACAACTGCTGTAGTTCTTGCTGGAGAATTATTAAAACAGGCTGAAGATTTGCTTGACCAGAATATTCATCCAACAGTCCTTGCCAAGGGTTACCGTTTGGCTGCTGAGAAATCTCAGGAGATTCTTAGGAATATGGCTGAGGATATCACTGTAAAGGATAATGATCTTCTTAAAAAGATCGCTTTGACTGCTATGACTGGAAAAGGTGCAGAGATTTCAAAGGAAAAGCTGGCAGACATCACAGTTAAGGCTGTTAAAGGTATTATAGAGTATGATATCCATGGGAAACTAACAATTGACAGGGACAGCATTAAGATTGAGAAAAAGACAGGCGCTTCTGTTGATGACACAGAGCTTATTCAGGGAATTGTTGTTGACAAGGAAAAGCTCAATTCTGACATGCCAAGTGTTGTTTCAAATGCAAAGATTGCTTTGTTAGATTCTCCTTTAGAGATCAAGAGCACTGAGACAGAGGCTAAGATCCAGATTAATGATCCTAACCAATTACAGGCATTTCTTGATCAAGAGGAGAAGATGCTAAAGAACATGACTCAAAAAGTGATTGAATCTGGTGCAAATGTGGTCTTTTGCCAGAAAGGTATAGATGATATGGTTCAATATTTCTTGGCTAAGGCAGGAATTTATGCTTGCAGAAGAGTTAAGAAATCTGATATAGAATCATTGTCAAAGGCAACAGGTGCAAAAATCATTAATAACATTGATAATATTTCTCCAAGCGATCTGGGAAGGGCTGGTTTAGTTGAGCAGAAAAAGTTGGGAGATGAGGAGATGACTTTTGTGAGGGATTGTAAAAATCCTAAATCAGTCACAATTCTTGTTCGTGGCTCTACTGAGCATGTTGCTGAGGAGATCAAGAGGGCTGTGACTGATGCTATTGGTGACATTGCTGTATCACTTATTGTTGGGAAAGTTGTTGCTGGTGCTGGTTCAACTGAGATGGAGCTGGCTAAAGAGCTTAGATCATATTCAAATAAACTGTCTGGAAGGGAACAGCTTGCAGTAAATGCATTTGCTAATGCTGTTGAAGTGATTCCAAAGACTCTGGCAGAGAATGCTGGTCTTGATCCTATTGATGTTATTACAGAGCTTAAGGCTGCTCATGACAAGAAGCAAAAATGGGCTGGCATCAATGTTTTCACTGGAAAAGTGATGGATGCATGGAAACAAGGTGTTATTGAGCCATTAAAGATCAAGACTCAGGCTGTTAGCAGTGCAGCAGAAGTTGCAATAATGATTCTAAGGATTGATGATGTTATAGCAGCATCAGGATCTTCTGAAAGAGGTCCACCTGGTGGAATGCCTCCAGGAATGGGAGGTATGCCTGGTATGGGAGGTATGTCTGAATATTAGTTTTTCTAATTATTTTTTTTGACATTTTAATAAAACATTTTTAAATCATGATAAAACCTATTTATAATGACAAAAAGCAAAGAGATTTCAGGAAGAAAGCCAAGACATATACTTTATCTAGTTGATACTGGAGGCGTTGATGACTTAATTTCAAGGACTAGCAATGATCCAACTTTGCCAGAAGAATTAGGGATTGGTCATGCTCCTGGTAAAAGCATTTATGATACATTTTCACAATTCAGTAGATATGATTCAGACTTGCCTGCATTGCTCATTCATTTGTTCAAGCAGACAAAAGAGACTGGGTTATCAAGTTTGGCTCATTCAGATATTGTTATTCCAAATGCAAAATATCACCTTCATTTTTCTTTTGATTCTCTTACAGATAGGTCTGGAAGATCTGACCAAGTTATGTGTTATGTTGCATGCCAGTCTGAATTGACACAATCTAAAAGAAGGGCAGAGAGATTGTTTGAAGAGCTGTCAGATGTCAATGCAGGTATGTTGGCTGTCTCTCAGATTATTTTGCATGATCTTAAAGGACCTATTGCTACAATAGAGCAGGCAAATGAATATTTATTTGAGTCTGCTAAGAATGGTGATGTTGAAAAGGCACAGCGTTTCCATGGCATGATCAACAATCAAACACAAAGGACCTTTAACAGGCTTGCTCGTCTCAAAAGGTTTTTTCAGTTGAATTCAGGACAATATCCTCATAATCCTTGTTATCATAATTTGGTTGATGAAATAATCAATCCTGTTTTTGATGGTTTGTATGTTGTTGCTGAGAAGAGAAATATTGGTTTGGCTCATAAAATCCCTACTGATCTGAAAGTTTTCTGTGATAAGGATAATATGGAACTTGTTTTTGAGAATGGCATAGGCAATGCCTTGAAATATGCTGCTCAGGGTAGCAGGATTGATCTTGGCTATGAAGACCATAGTGATTATCATCAATTTAATATTTGGAATAATGGATCTTATGTACCTCGAGACCAATTGAAAAGGATTTTTCGTCAGTTTGTCAGGCTAAATGATGATTCTTTGCCTTTCGCTTCAGGATATGGGATTGGTTTGACAAATGTTGGAAAATTGATAGGGCTTCATAATGGAAAAGCTTGGGCTGAGTCAGATGGCAGTTCATATTTCAACTTGATCTTTAGGATTCCAAAAAAAGAGATAAAATAAGTTTTCTGAAAAAGAGCAAAAAATCACAAATGTTTTATAAATCACAAATGTTTTATAATATTCTCAGAAATAGTCTTGTCTTGACCATCTTGATACTTGGTTTGTGGCCAATGCTTTAATCCGTCTCCATCAAACCTGGGTATTACATGGAAATGGGCATGAGGCACTAATTGTCCTGCAGCTTTGTAATTGTTCATTATGATATTATATCCTTGGCTGTCTACACCAATCTTTACAGCTTTGCAGACTTTCTGAAGCACATGTACAAGGGGGAGTATCTCATTGTCTGGTATGTCTGTTATTGTCTCATAATGTTTCTTTAATATCACTAATGCATGTCCTGGATGCACAGGTGATATGTCTAAGAAAGCCAGAACATTATCATCTTCATAGACTTTTGTGCAGGGTATTTCCCCTTTCACAATCTTGCAGAAGATGCAATCATCCATTTTCAACACCTATAATTTCTCCCTTAATTCACTTAGATCCATTATTTTCTCAATATAATCTCTTCTTCCTCTCCTGTCTAATAGGATTGCCCTGATTCCGGCAAGCTCTGCACCTTTGATGTCTGATTCAATTGAGTCACCTATCATCACTGCATCTTTGCTGTCAACTTTCAGCTTTTTCAGTATCTTTTGAAATGATTCTGTCTCTGTCTTCAATTTTCCTTCTTTGCATGATAAATAAACATAATCAAAAAGTTTTTCAATGCCAAATTTTTCAATGACTTGTGGCACTGAGAAGCTGTCTGTATTTGATATCAATGCAAGCTTGTAGTCTTTTTTCAGATCTTCCAGAACTTGTATAGTCTCTCTGAAAGGTCTTGCAAGCAATGTATTTTTGTTCCATGCTCCTATCAGTTTTTCTATGATCTCTTTGTCTTGTTTTATTCCAAATTCCTTTAGCACTGCCTTAAATCCTTCTTCAAGGCTTTTGTATTCTTTTGTCATGAAAACGTGCTCAAATCTTTTTATGTATTCAGGGAAATTATCTTTTATGTCAAGCATAAATTTGACTTGTTTTACAGGGCTGTATATTCCATTTGCTATTAATGTTCCCCATGTGTCAAATATTATTAGTTTTACCATTATGATACCTCTATGAATTCGACTTTATTTTTATCAATATCTAGTATGACTATTGTGTTGTCGCCATCATAATAATGTGAGCCTGGATTTATTATTCTTGTCCTTCCAATCTTTTGATTCCTTTTTCTGTGTGTATGGCCATGTAGGTAATAGTCATATATGCCTGAAGTGATGGCATGATTGTCAGGTTCATGCACTGCCAGCAATTTTTTCCCATTTAAGTCTAGTTCAAGCTTGTCAGGATAGAACTCCCCGTCTATATCTTTTATCTTTTCCTGGAGTATATCAATCTCTGCGCCATCAACATTCCCTTTGACAAACTTCATCGGTAAGTCTTTGAAATATTTTACTGTTGCTGGAGCTACAATGTCCCCTAGATGTATGACTAGCTTGACTTTCAGTTTCTTGAATACTTCAACAGCATTCATGATGTTTTGCACATTATCGTGTGTATCAGATATAATGCCTATCATTATGCCCCCTAATTCCCCTAGTAACAATTTCTCATATAAATAAGTTTCTCTATTTTGTTCTTTTTTTAATTAAATTTAAATATGTTTAATCTTATTTATAATGTATGAGGAAAAATATTCCATTTTTAATGATTTTAATATTAATCTCCTTAATCTTTTGTTCATTGTCTGCTTTTGCTATAAATCCTATTTTTTCATTAGATAATTTGGCAAATAAATATATTCCTTCAGCAATATTTTGCAAGGAATTTTCTCAAACATCTGCATTTTGGTTGATTTCAATTACTTTTATTATTTTCTTTTCAATTATTTATAGTGCAACGCGATATGTAAAAGTTCTTTCAGATAATAAGAGAATCAGGGTTATTGTTAGCCTTTCATTATCATTGATGGCAGTCATTGTGCCAGGACCATTATGTATTTTTGCAAAACTCAGTCGTTTATTCTTATATTTGATTTTCGGATCATTCCTATTAATTCTCATATTTTTTAATTTTAAGGATCATATGAAAGAAGGCATTTTTAAGAAACCAGAAAAAGAGAAAAAGGTGGTACCTGAAGGAAAAAAAGAACAAGCACAAAATAATAAAGAAGAAGAGACACCAAGAAATATTGAAAATCTCAAAGAAAGATTAAAATTATTACTGACATCATATGAGTCTTTAATTATGATTTACAGGCGAAAAACAGAAGAATTGATAATCAAGACAAAAGAGACTTTAAGTGTTGATTCAAGTTATTATGGATCAAGACCAGTTGATTTTGATATGGGAGAATATAATGATATTATCAGGAGATTGTCTGATACTGAAGAAAGGATTATAGATTTGATTGACAGTATTAATAGGACAACTGGTTGGGAAGGGACTGAATATGAGCGAATAATTAAAATATATATACAAAATTATGAGGAGTTGTATGTTGAAAGGAGATCAATCACAAGAAAATTAGAGGAAGAATTGCCTGATATGAGTTAAGATGAAAAGCAACAAAGAGATTGAGCCAGAAATCAAGCAGATTTTTGATGAGAATGAATTGTTCCATGAAAAGAATAAACTTGATAGGTTGAGAAAAGTAATTGGTAAATTTATAAGCCAATGTAAATCTCCTGCTGGTCTTAACTCAATTCTTTCAAGATTGCAGCGAATTATTAATATACACCCAAATACAAATAAAAAATATGAGAATTTAAAAAAAGGAGGTTTTAAATTATTGCAGCTAGGTATTCCTTACTCAATTAATTCTGGTGTGGTAACAGTAATGAGGAATATTACCAAGGCTTTTCAGCAATCTGGAGCAAATGTCGCAATCATTAATCACTGGTGGCATCATTATCATTATTATGATAAAAAATTGGATAGAAATGTTAGAGTCAAGATTTCTCCTTATTGTTTGTTGACAGGTGCTGGAGAATTTGTTGCTTTGAAATGGGCTTTTAAGCATATTTTGAAGGATCTTAGGGATAAGGGCATTTATTTCCCACAGATCTGCCATGTGCATACTCATACATTTTATCAGGATCATGCGATTCAGATTTTTCACTCATTTTTTCCAAAAGTTCCAATTGTATTTACATTGCATGCATTTATTCCATATTTGAGGATGAGTCAAGATCAGAAATTGAAACTCTTGGCTGATGAGATGAGTAAGGAGGAAATCCAAGTTTTAAGAAAAAAAGGTTATCATTATAGGGAAAAGAGTCAGGAAAAGATGATTATGCTGGCAGATAGGGTTATTGCAATCTCTCAAGTCCATAAGGATGCATTTGACCGTTTCTATCCTGAATTTAGTGATAAGTGTGTATGCATTCCAAATGGAACTGATTTTGAATTATATACAAAACTAGAAGAGGTTATTGAAAAAGAAAGATATATAAGATCAATGATAGCACCTTCAGGAGAGAGGATTGTTATCTATGTCGGAAGGATTGAAGAGCAAAAAGGTGCAAAGAGGTTAGCCGAAGGGTTTAATCTGATAGCTGACAAGTATAATGATGTTAAGTTGATATTGGTAGGTGCAAATAAATCTTCTGAAAATGTTTTGACATCAATGGGATTAAAGAGCAAATTCTTGTCAAGAGTCCATTATGCTGGTTGGATAAATGATAGGGCTACTCTTGCTGCTTATTACAGGCTCGCAGATGTTATGGTCCAGCCTGTTTTTTCAGAAAACCTTTATTCTATGGTAGCTCTTGAAGCTATGATGATGAAACTTCCTGTAATTTCTTGCCCTGGAGAGCTCACTATTGGCCATTGCAAGACTCCTCATGATATACTGAAAGCAGTTGATAAAGTCTTTTCAGACAAAAGGTCTGTTAAGAGGCATTTGGATAATGTCAAAGAGCATGTTATAAAGAATTATTCTCTTTCTGCTGTTTACAGGAGACATTATAAACTTTATAGAAGCTTGTTAAAATAAATCAACTAATTTTTTCTCCTCAAAATCATAATATATAATCAGTTATTACTGTTTCTTTAGAATAAAAAACATTACTTTTATATACTATAGCCACTATACTGGCTATAGAATGAACACAACAATCCAATTAAGCAATAAGACAAAAGAACTGATAGGATCTTTTGGTAGTAAAGAAGACACTTATGAAGATATCATAAAAAGAATGTATAAGATGGCTGTTAAAGAACAGTTAAGAGAATTTCTTATGTCTTCTGAAAATACTATATCTCTAGATCAAGCTAGGAAAGAACTGGATAAAAAATGGCCAAGGTAGAGATAGTAAGGTCCTTGTTTGAAGAGATAAAAGCTAAGTTTAAGGGAGAATCACATAAAATAATTGATTTGATGGAAACTCTTGAGGAGAATCCAAAAAAAGGGAAAGAATTAGGAAATGTTGAAGGAATATTAATAAAAGAATTGAAATATAAGAATTTTAGATTTTATTTTCTTGTGGAGGGATTTAAATTGAAGTTTCTTTCTCAGGAAGACTTAACTGATCTTCTTTTAAGATTTGTCAGAATGTCTGACAAAAAGCATCAACAAGAGGCAATAAATCAGATTAAGCATATTCTAAGGATTATTGGCCCAAAAGGTTTTGGTATGTGCATAGCTTAGATTATTGCTGTTAATGAATAGAATGGGTTTTTTCCGTTTAGTCTCCATGTGGAGATTAAGGTCATCATTTTAGCCAGAATTTCTGCTCCGTCTTGATTTCGTAAGGTTCCTATTATTTTTTT
>JBDROB010000006.1:0-12288 GCA_043810355.1 Candidatus Woesearchaeota archaeon | reverse complement strand
AACTATATCTATCAACAGCAAGAACATCATAAGGTGCATGTAATCAATGATGTCCAGAAAAAGATCTTTTCTTATACCGCCGAGCAAGATACTGCGCACTCCACAAGAGTCGCAGAGTAGCGAAGGCGGAAGGGGATTATAAGGGGCATCCCCTTATTTCATTATATTGAATAGCTATTTGCATATCTTGAGGATATTTGTGTCTATTGCTAAAAATAGAAATATCTAAAAAAATCTGTTTAAATAACTTAAAGATGTGAATTTGTCTGAGTATTTAAGAAATCAAATTTCTCTTTTGCCTTATTCTCCTTGAAATAAATCTCATGGGATGCTCGCTTTTCAAACAAAGAAATTGCAATCTTGACCATGTCCTCCTGATTGCTGGCAAGAGCCTTGTCGATAATGATTTTCTTTGCATCATCAATGCATTCTTTCATCAGCTTAATGTTGGTTGATCTTGCAAGCTGCTCTTGCTGCTTTTCCTCCTCATCTGTCAAAGATATCTCTATCCATTTCGGATAAGTGCTCTTATCACTTGTCTTTGGAAAAGATTTTGTAAATGCCATAGTAACAGATAAGAACAGGAAGTTTATATTTATTTTGGTGATAAAAACGAAAATTCAAGAATTAGAAATAAATATTAATAATAATTTTAAAAATGCTGAATAAAACCTTGCAATAATCAAAGGTCAAACAACTCTTTTTTTTCTTTGAGAGCATTTGGAGCCTCGCCTCCATGCCATGTAAATCTAGGACGTACTTTCATAGGATACATCCTCTCATTGATGTCATCAAAGACAATGGCAGAACCTTTCTGAGGAGGTAGATTATTGATGGCCTTGTCAAGGCCTTCTCTCATATAAGACTGCATGAGCATGCCTAATGCATCAACATCAACTTTAGCTGTCAACCTATGAGAAAGGACAATATCACTCTGGGTCATGACATCAGTGTGGATCTTACCAGGCTGCTGAGAAGCAAGGATCAAAGATATTCCTGGCTGACGGCCCTCTCTTAAGATAGTGATGAGGGCATCTGAAGCAGAAGTCTTGCCTTCTAAAGGCAGAAACTCATGAGCTTCATCAATAATAAGCCAGACAAGAGGCATCTCTTTTTTTGTTTTTTCTTCCATAGCAAAATAATGGACAGACTCAGAGACTGCATCATATTCTTCTCCTGTCCTTGCAATCATCCTTTGAAGAAAAAGCTTTTTTGAGATCAAGCCAATGACAAGAGCCCTAACACCTGAGCCGCCAGCAGCAGTAACATAACAAGAAACATCAATCACAGTCACTTGCCCTCCTTTGACAATATCTTTCAGAGGAGTTCCATTCTCTGAAAAAAGACCCCAACTATCAGCAACTTCAAAACGGTTGATAGCTCCATCTTTTGATTCTTTAGATGCATCTTTATCATCCCTAATAACCTTAAGTATATCCTGAATTGAGAATTTTTTCTTTTTTTGTTTCATAACCTTAATGATCTTTTCAATGTATACTCCTAATGGGCTTAATTGATCAACCTCAAATGTGATACACCAATCGTCAGCATTAAGCTCTCCAGGCTCAATAGAAAAAGGAAAATCAGTAGGAATACCTTTATCCTTATAAGTCTTGTAAAATCCAGTAGGAGTGTAAATGTGAACATCCAAAGGCTTTCCTTCTAATCCCCATTCCTGCAGAATATCATCCTCCTTATGATTAGGATATTTCATAGTCCAATAGATACCCATAGTATCAAGCATGACAACTGCAAGGTTTTCTTTTATCTCTGAAGGAAGATCAGACATGCCTTCTGCCATCACTCCCATTGAATATGAGTTATGGACTATTATATCATTAGCTATAAAATTATGATAATGGGGAACTGTCAAATCATATACTTCAAAATTACCATACATTTCTTCAATACCCTTAATCTCATCCCAAAAAATATCACTTTCTGCTAATAATTTTAAAGAATCTTGCTGGTCATGGATAGCTATTTGCATAAGTTTTTCTCTAGATGGAGAGTATCTTTTGCTCTCACGAAAAGATTTAGGGTGAGAATAACCCATTTTTCTTCCAATTGCAGCCCAGTTTTCAGGCTGATAAACATCCCAAATTTCCTTAGGAATTGTATCCACATTTGGATTTGGTTTTTTAGGTGTTTCAAGCAGGGCTTGTTTTTGCAATATTTCTTTTTTTCCGAAAAAACCTATCTCTTGCAAATAAGTATAGATATCTGGACCAATTATTTCTAGTTCATAATTGAGATGATATTTACATCTTTTAGGTCTGACCTTTGATTTGATATCAAAACGGGAAAGCAGGCTTTGGACCTGCCTGATCAATTGGAAAGATTTTGAAGAATATGAAATAATCCAAATCCTATTATCTCCACATTTTTTCCTGTAAATTGACCCATCACAACTAAAAAGCCTATTTAAGAATAATGATAATTTGTTTTTAGGCAATCTGCAGATACTTTGAGGAATTGTCTTGCTCTTAGCTCTTGATGGATAAAGACCCTCATTTGTCAGGAATATCCTTAAATCATTCCGTCTGTCCACTCTTGGAGGGGTTATGAATCTGCCTTTACTGTCCCTAGTTGTGTTTGACAAATCAGGTTTATTCAACCAGGATCCAATGACTCTGTAAGAATATTTTCCATGCTCTTTAATCTCTAATGACTTGTTAAAAGAAGTAATATTTGATTTGAATTCAGAGATAATCTTTGGCTCAGAATTAGTGAAGAGGATAAACTCATTACCTAAATGACCTTCTGCAATAAAATAAGCAAGAAGTTTAACATTTTCTTCAGGCATATCTTGCTCTCCAAAAATTGGTTGAATTCTTGGTGTTGCAATTCTTGATCCAATTGTTAATGATTCTGCAGGCTTCCATCCAAATAATGTGTATAAAGGATGTTCTGGAGTGAGATCAATCTCTTTACCAGAACGCAGAGTTAACCTAAACAATTTTTTAACATTCCTTTGATAAAATTCTGTTTTTATTGCTGTTTTTACTTTTAAATTTTCATCAAGACATAAGATATCAGAATCATTTTTGGTTAATTCTTTAATAGGGGATAATGATCCATCAGAAAGAGCAATCAAAGTATCACCACTTAGGCATTTTCCAGAACCTCTTTTGCCGCAAACAAACACAACATGGCTTCTAGTAACGTCCATAAATACGTCATTTGACAAAGAAGTTGTCTGCCCCATCTTAATATACTGTTTTCCCAGGAAAATAGTGCCTTTTAAACCAAACTTTTTCCTGTCAGAAGGATTCCTTCCAATTACCACTTCATAAGCCATAGTTTTGATTAGTATCAAGTAGTAATATAAAACTTTATCAATACTCTGGAGTAGCTAAATAAACGCAAAGTTTATTAATAGTTATTATTTCCCTGATATATGGGGATTATTTAACATAGGTGATAATTTTGATAGAGAAAAAGAAAGATATTTCTAAAAAAATCAGGAAAAAGACCCAGAAGACAATGGAAGGGACAGATGACCCAATAATAGTGTCATATAGAGAACCAACAATAATAACTGAAGAACCTATTGATTCAAATGGAGAAGAAAATACAATAAAGATTGAAGAGATCAAAGAAGAGCCAGCTCCTATGGAATCACACCTAAATAAAGAACATCATACAAGATTTAATCCAGAACCTCATTTTTCAGATTCTACAGATCCAGACAGAGGGAATGATGATATGGAAAAGGAAAGCAAATCTGGATTATACATCTGGCTATCAATAATTGTAATATTAGCACTAATTGTAGTAATAATAAACTTAGATAAAATTATTCCAGGACAAGAGAGTGTGGTTGATGGTGATATTGTTGCAAGCGTCAATGGAGAAGAGATATCAAAAGCAGATTTAGACAAATTCTATGACCTGTCAGTACCAGAACTGCTGAAGTCAAGTATTACAAAAGAAGTCTTCCTAAAGAGGTCAATGATACCTCAAACTGTGATGCTACAAGAAGCAAAAAATAGCGGGTATGATGTAAGTGATGATGAAATTGACAAAGAAATTGAAAATCTAGCTGAAACATCAGGCCAGACAAAGGATGAATTATTACAGCAATTATCAGAACAAGGGATAAGTGAAGAGGATGTGAAATTGATCTATAAAAACAAGATCCTGATCGAGAAATTATTGGATGGAACTTTATTTAAGGATCAGGAGATTCAACTTCCAGAGCTTGTCAGGGCATCACATATACTGGTTGACACAGAAGATGAGGCAAAAGAGATAAAGGATGAACTTGATAAAGGTGCATCATTTGAAGAACTTGCTGAACAAAAAAGCAAAGATTCTTCTGCTGTCAGAGGCGGTGATCTTGGATATTTCCCAAGAGGAAGGATGGTACCAGAATTTGAAGATGCAGCATTCAGTTTAGAGATAGGTGAAATAAGTGATTTGGTTAAATCAGACTTTGGATATCATATCATAAAAGTTACAGACAAGATTGAAGAAAGCACAAGCAAGATCAGTGATATTGATAATCCAGTGCACAAGCAAATTGCCATCAATCAACAGGCTGATGCAATCCAGACTTTTACAGATGTGCTTGTTGAGAAAGCAGATGTCCAAATATTCTTAGGTGAAGAAGATAATGTTGATGTAACTACAACAACAGAAGTTACAACGGATACTATAGGTTTAATTAGTCTTGGAGACTGCCTGGCTGAAAAAGATATTATATTTTATAGTGCAGAATGGAGTCCATTCACATCTGAGCAGAAAGAAATCCTTGGAGATGATTTTGACAAGGTTGATTATGTAATCTGCAGCGCAAATTCAGATGATAAAGAACAGATAAAAGAATGTGAAGATGCTGGAGTTGAGGTTTATCCAACATGGAGCATCAATGGTGTCCTAGTAAAAGGAGTCCAGAGTCTTGAAGAATTGAAAGAAGCCAGTGGCTGTTGATTTGATTATATTTCTTTTTTATTTTTCTATCTTATTTCGAAACTTATTTATATAGGGAATGTAGATAAATGTTTATGAATAAAAAGATTATATATACCATCTTAGGTGTTATTTTCTTGTTGTCCCTTTTCATAATCATATATGGAATTGTTATGTATGTTAATGTGTCAAAATTGGGTACGAGCCTCTATCTAATAAGAGATGGAGCATTTCAAGGCATGGAAACTGGAAATGACAGTAATTCTGAAATAGGTCTACAAAAATGTGATGAGTTGATGTATTTTCAGACAGTATGTTATATGACAGCTTTGGGATTAAAACTTTATATGAATGAGACAAATGCTGAATTTTGTGAGAGAATGCCTGTTGATGAAAGGATTCCGTTTTGGTGGCCAGATAAAAAACAGTGGAAACAAAATATTGTTCAATCTAAGAAGAAATGTTTTGAATCAATTGAGAATAAGTGAATGAAAAAGGTAAAAAAATAAATAATATTCTTTCGAATCTGATTATCTAAAGGTCATTGATAGTCAATACAGACAGCCTTTGGCTCTTAACCTTAGCGTCCATTCCGACAATAAACTTGATCTCAAGCTTTTCTGCTGTCTCAACAATGTCCTTTTCAACAACACCGTCAAATACCACTGCATGGACGCCTGAACCTAGACTCTTGATGGTTGTGTTAAGCTCAGTAATCGGCACTTTTCCCAGGATATTTAATTTATTGTCAAGGATGTAAGCTCCCCGAGTTCCAATAAGATCCTCAGCCATCTTCTTAAAAGAATTCTTAATATCAGGGCTTAAGACAGGAGCAGATGGAGCAGTATATTGCTGCCTTGGCCTTTGATTCTGTTGAGGCCTTTGCTGCTGATGCTGATATGGCTGCCTCTGATACTGAGGCCTTTGCCTGCTATTGTTCTGAGGGAGTGATTCAACTTCCTTAGTAATGTCAAGCTTTGCTTGTTCAGCAGAAATCCTGCTTCTTAGAGCCTTATGGATCTCTTTCTTAGTTATTTCCTCAACTTCCTTACCATCAGGAGCTTTTGTAACAAAGTCAATCTCAGCTACAGTTGCAAGCTCTTTGATAATCAAGTCACCACCTCTGTCACCATCAACAAGAGCAGTCATCTCCTTTTTCCTGCTAAGATCAATTATTGTTTGAGGTACTGAAGTCCCATTAAGGGCAATACAATTCTTGATACCATGTTTTAAAAGATTAAGCACATCAGCTCTTCCTTCAACAACAATAATATCATCAGACTCATCAATAGCAGGTCCTGCAGGAAGCCTGTCATTACCATATTCTGTGATTTCCATAACCCTGACAGAATAAGCAACTTCATCTGCAATCTCCTGTGAATCAGGCATAATATTATCCATCATGTTCTTGAGCAATTCCTTAGCTCTTGAAATCACAAAGTTCCTTTTTGAAACCCTAACATCTTCAATATTTTCGCATCTGATCTTTGCATTGCAAGGACCTATCCTTTGAATAATCTCCAAAGCAGCTGCAACAATACTTGTCTCTGCTTTATCTAATGAAGAAGGAATAATGATTGTGCCTTGTGTCTTTCCAGACCTAGTGTCAACATTAACTTCAATCCTACCAATCCTACCTGATCTTTGGAGCTCTCTAAGCTCTAAATCAGCTCCTAAAAGGCCTTCTGTCTGGCCAAAAATTGCTCCTATCACATCAGGTTTGTCAACAACACCTTCAATACCAATACTTGCGTGAATAATGTATTTTGATGATACTGGACTAATTTTTCCCATTTTAACCTCCACATTACTGTTTCAAGAAGGAGCATTATATAATCATCTGTCTAAAAAAATTAATGCAATATTAAAGTGAATGATGATCATTATTAATACTCCTCACATGTTTTAGAACAAGTTTATACTAAAATTCCTTAATTTGAATTCAAATAAGGCTATTTTAACCTTCTTTTAATGAATTAAGGTGAATTAATGAAAATCGTGAATAAACTTGCCCTAATATTCTTTTTTTATTGATTTTAATCTGTAATAATAAATTGTTGCCCGTGACACTAACTCCCAAGCTCATAGCTTGCATTTAGCGACAGCTCCATTGAGTACTCTCGTGACGGGCTGTTATATACAAGAGTGTCTTAATCTCATAGCATAAACAAAGCGTTTTAGCTTGAATAAGGACCCATTTGTATATGTTTCGGTAAGATTCTAGAATAAACATATCTATATAAATTTATGGATTAATCAATAATTGATGAATGAAAATAATATAATTAATTAATTTCAATATAGAAAATAAATAATATTTTCAGCTTAGTCTTAAGAGTCGTTCGCAACAGTCAAATCTAAATTGCTTTGCACTGATATTGACTGCGACCATATTGTTTAACAAAAAGGCAAGGTGCTCACTTGCCAAAATTGGCCTCTTAGGACTGAGCTCTCTTTATGATTAGTTTTAAATATATAAAGATTTTAATTGATAATATGGCAAAGATCACAAGAGAAAAATTCAAAACAATGCATAATGTTTTTGATGAATTCACAAACAGAAATATCTACAAATTGATAACTCAAGGGTATTTTGAAGGATTAGTTGGACCTGTTTCAATTGGAAAGGAAAGCAATGTTTTTTCTGCTAAAAAGAAAAATGGGGAAATGCTAATAGTCAAGATACATAGGCTTGAGACAAGTGATTTCAATAATATGTATGAATATTTGAAATTTGATCCAAGATACTTGAATGTCAAGAAAAGCAAAAGAAAATTGATATTTTCATGGGCACAAAGAGAATTTAGGAATCTGGTGAAAGCAAGGGAAATTGGAGTAAAAGTGCCAAAACCAATAGGATTCAAGGACAATATAATAATTGAAGAATTTATAGGTGATAACGAGCCTGCAAAAATGCTAAAAGACAGCATTCCAAAGGATTTGAAAGATTTCTTTGAAAAAGTTGTAAAAAATATGTGTAAATTATTCAAAGGAGGATTGGTTCATACAGACCTGTCATCATTCAATATATTGAATTACAAGGAAAACCCAGTGTTAATTGATTTTTCACAATGCACAACAATTGAGAACAATAATTCAGAAGAATATTTGAGAAGAGACATCAAGAATGTCTGCAATTTTTTTAGAAAACATGGATTGAGTATTGATGATGAGAAAGTGTTTGAGAGGATTGTAAAAGGTAAATAATTTTTAAGAGGAACGAATTCCAATTGCACAAATCTTGGAATGGAATTCGGAATTGAACATCTTAATAAAAAATATGTAATAGTATAAATCTAGGTTGATAATAGTACAATACAATAATCTTAAAAATAGAAGTGCATTTTTTATTAATATGGCAGAATTCAGGTATGAAATAAAGATTCCGAAAGAAAGAGTAGCAGTCTTGATAGGCAAGAAAGGAGAGACTAAAAAAAATCTAGAGAAAGCCACAAAGACAGATATTGAAATAGACTCAAAAGAAGGAGATGTCATTGTAAAAGGAGAGGATGCACTTGGCCTGTTCTCTACAAAAGAAATAATTAGATCAATAGGAAGAGGATTCAATCCTGAAGTTGCAATGCTGTTATTAAATCAGGATAATTGCTTTGAACTGATAAACCTAAATGATTATATCAAGTCAAAAAGCAGCGGTTACAGGATAAAAGCAAGAATAATTGGCTCAGAAGGGAAAGCAAGAAAAATAATCGAAGACCTTACAGAATGCCACATATGCGTATTTGGGAAGACAATTGGAATAATAGGAGATGTCGAAAGAGTGTCTTTAGCGAGGAGAGCTGTTGAATCATTATTAGCTGGAAGCCCGCATGCAAATGTCTATCATTGGCTTGAAAAGCAGAGAAGAATTCAGAAGAATGATAATCATGATAATTTTAAGAACATATAGAGATTGGTAAAACCCAAAGATTTTTAAATAAATTCTTTTTATCAAAATTTGATGGCAAAACAAGAAATTGAAGAAGAACCGATTGCAGTTGCTTTAGCAAAAGGCCAAAGAGAAATTTCAATAAGCCAATTTTTTGAAAAAAACAGGCATCTTCTCGGATTTGACAATAAAAGAAAGGCTTTATTGACAACTGTAAAAGAAGCTGTTGACAATAGTCTTGATGCATGTGAAGAGGCAGATATCCTGCCTGATATTTCTGTTGAGATCATTGACATGGGAAATGACAGGTTTAAGGTGATTGTCGAGGACAATGGCCCTGGCATTGTGAAAGAGCAGATACCAAAAATATTCGCAAAATTGCTTTATGGAAGCAAATTTCATTCTATGAAACAATCTAGAGGGCAGCAAGGCATAGGAATAAGCGCATCAGTGCTCTATGCACAGCTAACAACTGGAAAACCAGCAAAGATAACATCAAGGATTTCAAAATCATCACCTACTCATTATTACGAGCTCCATATAGACACTCAAAAGAACAAGCCTGAGATAGTAAAAGATGAAACAGTTGAATGGAAAAAGGATCATGGAATAAGGATAGAGCTTGACTTAGAAGGAAGTTATCTTGGAGGAAACCAAAGTGTTGATGAATACCTCAAAGAGACAGCAATTGTCAATCCTCATGTCAGCCTGATATATACTAATCCAAAAGCTGAGCAAATTGTATTTCCAAGGGCATCAAATAAAATGCCAGAAAAACCAAAAGAGATCAAGCCACATCCTTATGGAGTGGAATTAGGAATATTGATGAACATGCTAAAGACAGCTGAATCAAGGACTTTGCAGAGCTTTTTGACAAATGAATTCTCAAGAGTAGGGTCTGGAACAGCAAAAACAATATGCGAGAATGCAGCCTTGCTCCCAAATACAAACCCACAAAAGATGAGCAGGGACATGACAGAACAATTATTGGAAGGGATCAAAAAGACAAAACTAATCTCGCCACCAACAGACTGCATATCACCTATCAAAGCAGAAGCTTTAGAAAAGGGACTAAGAAAAGAGATAAATGCAGAATTCTACACAAGCATAACAAGACCTCCATCAGTTTACAGAGGAAATCCATTCATAATTGAGGCTGGATTGGCATATGGAGGGGATCAAAGCGCAGAAGATTCAATAAAACTATTGAGATTTGCCAACAGAGTGCCTCTCCAGTATCAACAGAGTGCCTGTTCAATAACAAAATCTGTAATATCTACAGCATGGAGAAGCTATGGTCTTGGACAGGGCAAAGGATCATTACCATCTGGGCCTTGCACAATTGTAGTGCATATGGCATCTGTATGGGTACCATTCACTTCAGAGAGCAAAGAAGCTATTGCACATTATCCTGAGATTATCAAAGAAATCAAATTAGCCCTGCAAGAGATCGGAAGAAAACTAGGAAGTTATATCCACAAGAAAAAGAAAGTTGGAATAGAACTCAAGAAAAGGAGCTATCTAGAAAAGTATATACCTCATGTTGCGATTGCTCTAAAAGAATTGCTTGATTTGAAAGACATTGATCAAAGAAGGGTTGAGAAAAGCCTGAAAGAAGTGCTTGAAAATAAAAGAGGGTTTGTTGAAAACATGGAGTTTGATGCAAAAGCAAATGTTGATTATGATGAGGACCTGGCAAAGATTGGGAAGAAAGATGTTCAGAAAACATTAGATGATTCGCCAGAAGAACCAGAGAACAAAAAGGGAAAGAAAAATGAATAAGGTAACTGAGAAAATACTGGATATTGCAAAAGATGTCTATAGCAAGATATTGAATAAAAAGCAGCCAGAGCTAGACATGCCTCTGAGAAGCTTGTCTAATGTCAAATATGATTCAAAAGACGGTTATTTTGAATTATTAGGGAAGAAAAAAGAAAGGACATTGACTGTAAACACAGTAAAGACATTTGCGCAGACACTTAGAATGATGTCATTATCAAAAGAATTGATTGAGACAAAAGATATTGCCACAAAAAGAGAAGCATATTATGTAAGCAAGAACTGGGGTGATGCACGGTTTTTAGCACAACCAGATTCTGATGCAGTGATGGATGATGTAGAAGCAATGCTAATGGTAAACAGAGAACAAATAGGATTTATTCCAGAGGAAAAAGGAGGAGAGATAGCAGGAAATCTCATTGTCATTGACAAGGATTCTGACACTGGCAAGCCCATAAGGATTGACTGCACTAAATTTGGTTCAGGAGCATATTCAGTGCCAAGCTCAGTTGAGGAACTAAAATTTGAGACAGATGCAAAATTTATCCTTGCTATTGAGACAGCAGGTATGTTTCAAAGACTTGTCAAGCACAATTATTGGAAAAAGTCTGACTGCATTCTGATATCAATGGGAGGAGTCCCGACAAGAGCATGCAGAAGATTTATCAGAAGACTAAGTGATGAGAAAAAGATTCCAGTCTTTGTTTTCACTGACGGAGATCCATATGGTTACACCAACATCTACAGAACATTGAAAGTGGGATCAGGAAATGCTGCGCACATCAACCAATATTTTTGTGTTCCAAAAGCAAAATTCATAGGCATAACACCTCAAGATATAATTGATTTTAAATTACCATCTCATCCACTGAAAGATGTGGATATCAAAAGGGTTAAAGACGCTATTAAAAACGATCCATTTATACAACATCATAAGGAATGGCAAAAAGCATTGAAGCAATTGGTAGACATGAAAGTAAGGGCAGAACAGCAGGCATTGGCAAAATGGGGATTAAATTATGTGATTGATAAATACCTTCCAAAGAAGATGAAGGATCCTAAGAGTTGGCTTCCATAAAATTTTTAAACTTCAACTTCTAAACCAGCTATATGAGTGAAGAAAAAGAGGAAACACCAGAGTGCTGCAAAGGATGCATCAAATGGAACCAGTTTAGGGAAAAATGCTTTGTCTACTGGGATCTGAAGAAAGAGTGCACAATGCATATGGGGGAGGGTGAGATTTCTCCAATCTGGTCAGAACCATTGCCTAACACAAAATTGACTAAAGAAGAAGAAAATATAGAAAAATAAACCTGTTTCTTGACATATATTAGAAATATTTTTAAAGATGTAGTGAGCTATGTTTTTTTACGGCCCTGTAGCCTAGTATTAGTAAAGCTAATGGGCAATCTGGATAAGGCGACAGCCTTCTACGCGTTAGGATCAAAGATCCGCTGGCTCTTTGACAAATGCCAAAGAGAGCTGTAGATCGTGGGTTCAAACAAACTCACTGGCGTTCGGGATAATAATGCCAGGAGCGTTGAAAGTCCCATCAGGGCCGTTTTTTATTTTTTTCTCCAAAACCAATAAAAATCAAGAAAAGATTTTTAAGATTTTGGAATTGTTCCAATTCCCAAAACCAATAAAAATCAAGAAAAGATTTTTAAGATTTTGGAATTGTTCCAATTCCCAAAACCAATAAAAATCAA
>JBDROB010000005.1:0-13329 GCA_043810355.1 Candidatus Woesearchaeota archaeon | reverse complement strand
GAAAAAGTCTCCGTCCGTGCCATGTTTGCCATTGTTTGCCGTAGGCAAACATGGCATGGCTGGACGTAGCTGACCATGTTCCCATGATTCATTATGGGGTTATGGTCAGCGAAGTAGGAGATTTTCAACGCAGCCGTTTTAATACCTTTTATTCATTGTCCTTAATCAATATCCTATCCATTTAACCTTTAGATAGATTTTATATCAATTCAGAAAACCTTTTATATCTAAAAAGAATCTGAAATAAAATATCATAATATTTTAATTAAATTTAATGACAGGTGGTATCATGGAACATATCAAATCTAAGATTAGGACTATTCCTCATTTTCCAAAACAAGGAATAATGTTCAGGGATATTACAACATTGCTGAAGGATGCTGATGGCTTGAAGGATGTTGTTCATGGATTTGTTGACCGTTATAAGGATGAAAAGATTGATTCTGTAGCTGGAATCGAAAGCAGAGGATTTATTCTTGGTGGAGCAGTTGCCCATCAGCTTGGTCTTGGATTTATTCCAATCAGAAAAAAAGGAAAACTTCCTGCTGAAACAGTCTCCTTGACATATGACCTTGAGTATGGGACTGACACAATCGAGATCCATAAGGATGCTATTAAAAAAGGGGATAATGTGCTTCTTATTGATGATCTGATTGCGACAGGAGGAACTGCTGCAGCAGCCTGCCAATTGATTGAGAAGCTAGGGGGAAATGTTTTCGAAGCTGCGTTTATTGTAGATCTTCCTGAACTGAAAGGAAAGGAAAAGCTTGGCAATAGAAAAGTCTTCACAATGGTCGAGTTTGAGGGAGAATGATCAAACCCCATATATCTTGTCTATTTTCTTAGAAATGATCTTATTGATAGTTATGGAATTATTGGAAGGAATATTGTAGTTCCCAATTATTGTGATTGTCCTGAATTTTTTGGTGATATATTTGATGTTATTTATCAGCTCTGGAAACAGTTGCTTGACTTCATCATCATGAATGTCAAAGAATAAGGAATTTATTGATGATACTATTATCACCTTAATGTTTGATTTACTCAATAGCTTTTCTAATTTATAAACAAATGATATCAATTCAAAAACAGATCCTGGCCTTGATATCAGTATCTTTTCCAGGTTCTCAGGCATCTTCTTATGATAAAATTCAAGAATATATTTTGGAGTCATGCAATTAGTTGTGTCAATAAAAAGAACTTTTGATGATTCCTGCATTCTTAGTGCAGATCCGATTGTTAAAGCATTTACTGTATGTTGATCTCCATGGACAAGCACTGTCTTACCAAATAATTTTTCTGTTTTCAGCATTTTTCCCAAATTTCAAAAAGTTTAAATAATAGTAGGATCGCTAATCCTATAAGAAACTGCTTGGTTGAGGGGCAATTTCCTTTTTTAGGGATTAACAACCCTATTTCTATTTTTCAAAGAACTCCTTTAAATACATTATCACAGAATGTCCAGTGTCCAGTGCTTATAAATGTAAATATTTTTAATAAGATTTATAAAGAAGACAATATTATTTGGCCCAGGCATGGATTACAAAAACCGAACTATTCCTCTGCCTAAAGGTAAAGGTATTTATCGTTCGGTTTTTGGGACACTGAGAAATTTGCTTGGCAAATTTCTGGTGTGCTAAAAATGCTTTGCATTTTTAAGCATTTAAAATTCAGACAAGAAAGTAGGAATTTTCAATAATATATCTGTGCCTTAAACACGGAGTGTGAAGAACAATGGATAATAGGAGAGGAGGTTTCAGAGGAAACCAAGGCCCAAGGGATAGGAGAGATAGTTTCAGAGGAGATCAGGATAGGAGAGGAGGTTTCAGAGGAGACCAAGGCCCAAGGGAAATGCACAATACAGTTTGTGCTGATTGCGGAAATGAATGTCAAGTGCCATTTAAGCCATCAGGAGACAGACCTGTTTACTGCAAAGAATGTTATAGAAAGCACAAGAAGTTCTAATTTAATGCTCTTTGATACTTTTCTAGACACTTTTTTTATTTTTTTGTTCTTTTTTCTGATGTGAGTACAAGGGAATCTATTTTCAAGAACAAAATTTATTGAATATTGATCATGATATTATTATAACATGTTATTTAGATTCTATCAGTCTTTTGAACCATTTCTCTTCAATCGGTTTCATCAGATCTATTTCATAATGATTAGCAAATAGTAAGACTGAGCAGAATAGATCAGCTATTTCCATCTCAAAATTCTTTCTTATCTCTTCTTTTGAAAGGCCTTTTGATCTGCCTCTTTTTGTCATCATAAGATAGACTTGGATCAATTCACCAATCTCTTCCTGCATCTTGAAGATAAACCAATCATTATCCCTGTTAAAACCATATTCTTCTGCATATTCTTTTGAAGCTCTTTCAACTTTAAGCATCAATTTATTGATCTCTATGATATCACCTGTTTAATTAATAATTAGGATAGTTTAAATAGTTTTAGTTTAAAAAACTATCTTGATTTATTCAAAGTAATCAAATATGTTTATCAAAGTAATCAAATATGTTTATCAAAGTAATCAAATATGTTTATCAAAGTAATTAGATATGTTCATATTTTCACTAATTTCTAAAAAATCAAACATAATTAAATAAAAACATCATATTTTCACCACTACTTAGTACTCATTAACCGAAACATTTATATACTAGTTATTTGTTACCATATAGTAATAATAATAAACATTTTAAAAAAACCATATAGGTTTTCCCAAGAAAATAATCCCCCCAGGACTTTTTCTTCTTGGGTTTGCTTTTTTTAATTTACTGTTTTAGAAATTTAAAAAAAGAGGAATTACTATGGACGACAGAAATTATGGAAATGCTGCATTGAAAATAGTTCAAGAAAAGGGACCTCATCTTATTACTTTTAATCACGGTAAAACAACTACTTATATTCATCATTCTCTGTTGAGTATACCTGATTCTGTTCAAACAACCCAAGGCGCATATGATCCAAGAGGGAATATAGTCTATTTTGTGCAGCTTGATTCTGATTCTGAAGTTATAGATACATTTGAAAGGCAACAACATCAAAGGGATAATACTGATTCAAGAAGAGGTTTTCTGGCATCAATAAAAGATTTATTTAAAGACAAAGTAGATTATACTGCTCAAGTTGAACCTATTCAAGAACCTATGTCTCGTTCAGATTTTTTATTAGGATTAGGATTATCATCAGTCCTTGCTGCATCAATATCAGTTCCATTTCTGGTATGTAATGGAAAAGCACCGATCTCAAGACCAAGAGCACATTATGATGATCCTGTATACAGTCACAAGATTATTGAAAAAACACCTGAACAGCCTCAAGCAATGGAAACCAAATACAAGCAGCCAGAATCTGAGCCAGAACCTGCCCCAGAACAAAAAGAACCATTATCTCTAGAGCAGAAGCTTGTTGATCCAGAATATCTTTCTTCTTTTAATTATGAATGGGCAGCTCAATTTCATATAAGAAAGAGAGACAAAGAAATATTTGACAATATTACAGGAAGAGAAAAAGAATTGCAGGATGATGGAGATAAATACAGGGTAGTGATTCATGGCCTGGAGGATCCTGGACAGGCAAGAGCTGTGATCAGAGATTTTAAAAAAAATAAGTTAGATAGAGTCTCTCCAAGAGTATGGTATGACAGCTCAACTCTGACAGAAATGATAAATAATTATTCTGGATCTGGAAAGATTACAGTTTCTCTGCTGAATGCACTGATAGACACTGAATCAGATTGGGATCCAGACAAGATTTCATCTGCTGGAGCAAGAGGCTTGACTCAGCAGATGCCCTCAAATGTATTATATAGGATGTATTGCCTTAGTATGATATCACTTGATAAATATAATAGTATTGTAGGTTCAAAAAAAGAGATCCAATTGGCTAAAGAAAATAGGATATATCAATATTTGGTTGACAATCATAGGATAGATCTGAATGATCCAAACACAAATCTTGCTTGGGGAATATATGATTTTGATGAGAGGATAAAGAGATTCAACAATATCCAGCTTGCAGTGGCTTCTTATAATGCAGGAATAAGGGCAGTAGAGCTGAACCACAATTCAATCCCAGCAAACGGCCAGACACCATTTTATGTTGCAAAAGTGATGATGAAAGATGGAGCAGATGTTGTCAACCATACTGTGTCAAAAGGAGAAACTTTATTCAAGATAACAAAAATGTATGATGTTGATTTAAATGTAATTAAAGCATTGAATAAAATAAGGGATGTTTCAAGAATTAGGATTGGACAAGTAATAAGAATACCACTAATTTAGAATTCTATTTTATCTCTAACTTTTTTCCATCAATCCATATCTTTGGATTCCTGAACACCTGATCAAGATGGATGATAGCATAAACAGTTCCACCAAACCAATAATTTGAACCCAAAGCAATATGCGCTGATCCTAAAGTCTTTTCGCTGATAAGGGTTGAATCAACAATCCTTGCTCCTGGATTTATTCCTATTCCAAGCTCTCCTATTCTCCTGATCCCCCAAGGATATTTTGCATGCTCTTCTGCCCATTTCAAGGAATCTTCTAAAGCCCTGGCCTCTTCACCGCCTTCTATGCTTGTTACAACCCCATCCTCTATCCTCATCTTTATAGGTGTTTTTGCAAGTAATGTTCCATGAAGATTTCGAGAACATCCGTCAATTATTGCTGTGCCATTAATACCTTTCTTTCTTGGTGGAATATATACTTCTCCTGCAGGTATATTCCCTCCAGTCCCTGGATTGACATAATTTGCATCATTTGAGATTGCAACCTTTAGCTTGATATCAAATGTTAGATTTGTCCCACTATCAGTGATCACCTTAACCTCATTTCCCATGTCCAATAATCTTTTAATATGGTCTGCCCTCTCTCTCATCTTGTCAAAATCAACATTTACCGAATTCACAATGTCCTTAAAATTTGATGTCTTTATATCCCCTAATCCTGTTGATGAGACAAATTTATGACCATGTGATCTTGCAAACTTCCTGTAGCTGCTGCCGATTATTCCCAAAGATCCAGGTTTTCCTGATAATGAAAAGACAATAACCCCATGATGAGGAAGATTCAGCAAGCTTTCAATGACTTGGTCTGATGCTTCTCCTCCTCTTTGAATTGGATCCTGTATTATCAGCTTATAATTCAATCCCATCCTTTTTGCTGCAAGCAGATAGCATCCTAGCATTAATGCAGTGACCCTCCTTGTGGGATAGCCCAGATCACCTACCAATAAGATTTGCTCTCTGTTGACATTAAGGCTTTTTTTCAGGACATTTGCAAAATGATTATAATTGTTATTGACTGTTTCAAACAGGTTTTCTCGTTTCAACCATTCTACAAATTTTACAGAATCCATTATCTCTGACTTTATTTATACCTTTTTAAACTTTTTTATATTCTACTTGAGAATATCATAAAATGCATCAAATATTGGTATGTCTGTCGTGAATTGATAAAAGTTTATGCCAAGTTTAGAGCATACATCTGATATTTTATCAGTATGGTCATCAAGCATGCTTTTGTATTTATTCTTAAGATTCCTGCTCACATAAGTTTTCATCATGTCATTTGTCTCTGAATCTTTCAGTTTATAGTCTCCTGACAGATCAAGGTCTTTCTCAATCGGATCCAGCACTTGGATGACTTTTATATCATGTTTTCCAAGCCTTGACAAAGTCCTTTTGATCTCTTCAATATTGATAAGAAAGTCTGACAATAAGATTATCATTGACCTTGAGGTTATGAATTTTTTATAATCGTCTATTGAATCAAATAATTTTGACTCTCCTTTTGGTTTTACCTTGTTTAAATAATCGACCATTGTACCCAGATGTTTTAGCCCTCTTTTTGGCTTGAACACATTGATTTCATTTGAAAAAGTGGAGAATTGGAATTTCTCATTATCCTTCAATGCTAAATATGCAAATCCAACACCTATCATTGATGCAAAATCAAATTTTGAGAGCTTTTTCCCAAAATCCATGCTTTTGCTATGGTCAACTATCACATGCACTACTAAATTTCTTTCTTCCTCATATGTCTTGAGGTAAAGGTCATCAGTTCTGGCATAAACTTTCCAGTCAACTGCCCTGATATCATCTCCTGGAGCATATATCCTATAATCCTTAAAGACTAATCCGCCTCCCACTGCAATGCTTCTCTTTGAGCCTGCATAATTGCTAGTGACTCTCTTGTTTACAACTAGGGAAAACCTGTGAAGTTGGCTTAGAAAAGATGTGTCAATCATTTTATTTGTTAATATAATCTATTATTTGTATTAAATCGTTATTAGTTTATTTTTTATTTCACCTTTTTAGTCAGGTCTGATATGACATCATCTACAGATAATCCTTTTCTTTCTGCTTCAAAATTTAGGATTATCCTGTGTCTCAAGATTGGCAATGCCATAGTATTGATGTCTTCAGATGATACATGGTTTCTACCATAAATAAGTGCTCTTGCCTTTGAAGCCATTATCAGTCCAATGCTTGCCCTTGGTGAGGCTCCAAATTCTATTATATCCTTATTTTTCCTTGTTGATGTCACAATCCTTATTGCCTTGGATTTAAGATCATTTGCAATAGGTACTTCTAGAACTTTTTCCTGAAGATGGAAAAGCCTTTCTTTGGTCAGGATTTTCTTGACCTTTTGCAGTTCTATTCCTGTTGTAAACCTGTCAACAATCTCTATTTCCTCATTATCAGTAGGATAACCAACTTTTACTTTGAGCAGAAATCTGTCTGCCTGCGCCTCAGGCAGAGGATATGTTCCTTCTTGCTCAATTGGATTTTGTGTTGCTAAGACAAAAAAGGGCTTGTCAAGCTTGTATGTCTGGTTTCCGACTGTGACCTGCTTTTCCTGCATTGCTTCCAAAAGCGCTGACTGTGTCTTTGGTGTTGCCCTGTTTATTTCATCTGCAAGGACAACATTTGCAAATAAAGGCCCTTTCTGGAACTTGAACTCTTTCTTGCCCTTGCTTTCATCAATGATATATGTTCCAGTGATGTCAGATGGCATGAGATCAGGTGTTGATTGGATCCTTGAGAAGTTAAGATCCATAAGCTCTGAAACAGTCTTGACAGCCAATGTCTTTGCCAGACCAGGATATCCTTCTAAAAGCACATTGCCATTGCATAAAATAGCGATCATGATCTGCTCAATCATCTCATCCTGGCCTATTATGACCTTGCTTACTTCTTTTTTGAATATATCAAAGACTTCTTTATATGTTTTCATTTTATCAACACCTCACTTTTATTCAATAAGTTTTATCATTTTTACCTGGCTAAATCCTGAAAATAGTTTGAGACAAGCTCCTGCTCCTCTTTGGGAATATTCTCTTCAAATGCAGCAGCAGAAAGCGCTGTGATATCTGATGGAAATGTCTCATCAAATTCTCTTTTTGATGCCTCTTTCACATCCCTTACATTTATCTCATATCCTAATGTTGCTATCCCTAGTGTCAATTCATCATCACCCAGCTTTGCTACATTTTCTATCCCAAATATGTCATCATCATTTATCTCTATATCACTGACTCCTTCAGGCCCTCCTGCAAACTGTTCAGGTTCTCCCTGTCCTTTTTTCATGTTTATATCATCAGCGCTTACAAAATCTTTCACATCAATGCTTATTCCCTTGATATTGAATGTGTTCAGGAATATTATCAAAAAGCATATTGCAAGTATCAAAGCAACCTTTAATATTGTCCTCTTAATGTTAAAGAATGTTGATGTATCAACTTTTCTTAGATCAGTTACTATTTCATTCTGAAGACCTTCCACCATCTCATTATCTATCTGAAGATTGTCTGCTGCAGTCCTCAGTTTCTCATCAAGAAAATTATAATGTGATTCAACTAATTGTAATTTGCTCTTTTTCAGCTTATAGTATGTCTCAACTCCTAGATAGACTCCTGCAGGTATTGCAGAATATAATGGATCGATAAAGTCAAATCTTATGATCATGAAAAACAGGAAAAACCCAAGGAATATTGCTATTGCTGTAATTACTTCCTGAAAAAGCACAAACTTATTCAGGTTATTGTTTATCTCATCTATGACTTTATTGAAATTTTTCATCTTTTCACTTATATTCTTAGTACATCAAATTTTTATTAAATATATCATATCCTTATTAAGTTCATATATTTATCATGTTCCTGCATTACATGTATCCAGATCTGATTGAAGGTTGACAACTTGGTTTTCAAGATCATCAACCTCATCATTTGCCTTCTTTAAATCATCCTTTGTCTCATTGAGTTCATTTGATAATGAAGTGACCTCTTGTCTTGCATCGACTAAATCGCCCTGAGCAATCTTAAGATCATTCTTTGCGCTTGCAAGTTCCAAAAGAGTCCCTTGCAATTCACCTGTCAAGTTCTCATTTACACCTTTGATGTCTGAATATTTTGAGCTCAGATCCTGCTCTCTGTCAACCTTGACCTCGAATTCATCAAGTGTCTTGTTCAATTGCCTTTCTCTCATCACTCTTGTCTCGACCTCATCCCTTAATGTCTCTATTGTGTTCTCATACTCTGATGTCAAGTTTGTGTATTTATTGTTATAATAGAGTGTGAAGCTTGTGAATGAGGCTATTATAAGTATTATTAAAAAAAGCAGTATTGTGTTGACATTGTTTTTTAGATAAGTCATTCATATCACCTTCTTGACATTAGATAATTTTCTCTGAATCTTCTGAATCCTATCTCAAGGATCAAGATAATGAGGGCAGCAATTATAAAAGGCCACCTGAAAAATTTATAATCAGTCCTTATCCTGACAGAGTCCTGCCTGACTTTTTCGACAAGTTCCTTGCTCTCTTCAGGCTTGAAAAATCCTCCACCGCTGCTTTCTATCAATGTTTTTAGGTCTGGATTGATCCCCAGCCTCTGATACTCTTGATGGTAATTGACAGCTGCTATCGTATTGTCAAATTTAAATATGCCTGTGGAAGTTGGGTTAAAGGTGGAGGTATATAAATCTTTATTGCCTAACTCAACCTTTGAGAACTCATATCCAGTCAGGCCTGGCATCTTCTCTGAGATGATGCTTATATCTGTTGGCTCGCCAAGGTTTGTGTCTTTCACCCTGATGCTGTATTGCTTGACTCTGTCTGGATCCCCTACCAGCCAGTTAATTGTCCTTGTTATGAGCTCTGAATTTTCTCCAGAATATAACTGTCCTGACCATTTGTTTCCATTATCAGTGCTTAAGACAGCAACTCTTCCCAATCCAAATCTCCAAGTTGTCAGGATTGGACTGTTTTTCTCAGTTGCGACAAGGACTCTTCCAGTCCTTTTTGGGACAACTTGATTGAATCCAGTGACAGATGCATCTAGTTCAATGTCATTTGTGATGAATGTGTTGCTGTTCATTATTTCCAGGCTGTACTTGTCTGTGTCAGTATCTTCTCCAAGTTCCAGTGAGATCTTTATCTTTTCTGTCTCATTTGGCTGGTAAAAGACACCATTGCCCTTTTCAGCCAGCAATGCCATGAATTTGCTGTTAGTGTTCTCTCCTACTCCTAGTGCAGTTATTGTGATTCCATCATTTGCCATTGCCTCTGCCTTGTTTAAAGCATCCTGCGGTGAATTTGTATTGCCGTCGCTTATCAATATCACATTCTTGCTTCCACCTACATCTTGGAAAAGCTCATGAACCTTTCGCAGACCTTGGAATATTATTGTTCCTCCTTTGTACTCAAGCTGTGCAATTGTCCTGTTTATGTTAGGATGGTCAAACAATGGTTTTAATGAAGCTACATATATGGCTCTTGTGTTGAATGCGACAACAGCCACCCTATAGTCAAGTTTCATGTCTTTCAGCAGCTCCAAAGCAAGGGCTTTTTCAACTGCAACCTTTGTGTCTTCCTTGCTCCCGCTGAATGATTCTCCTGTGCTTCCAGATATGTCAATAAGGAATATGATGTTTATATCTTTAAATTCCTCTTCGCCTCCAAATCCGACCTGTGTAGGCAGCAAAGTCTGTATCAAGCAGTTCTGCATGCTTGGTGTTATTGCAGGATTGCAGTCATTGTTGAATTCAAATGTGTTTTTTCCTCCGATCATCAATAGCCCATTCCCATCATCTATATATTCTTTTAAGGCATTGACTTTGCTGTTTAACTGCTCCTCGCTGATGTCATCTATCACAACCATATGATAATTTTCAAGATTGCCCTGGACATCTTGTGTCACAGTAATGTCATAAAGCTCACTGAGAATTGTCTTCAGGGGAGAGCTCTCCTTTGTCACAAGCAATAATTTTGGTTTTTGAACCACATGGACTGTCTTATAATAAATATTATTCTGCTCAAAATAATCCTGATTTTCAAGTCTTGCAATTATCTTATGATCCCCGCTATCGAATGATTTCTTGAATGATAATACTTTCTCGCTATTGACATCTGAATTGATTATCTCTTCATTATCGACTGTTACTGTCAGTTTAGATCTCAATTGCCCTACTTGGTTGACAGTGATGAAGAACTCATTCTCTGACTCTTGTATGACCTGTGAAGGCCCCTGGATTATCACTGCATGATCATCATATAATGGCTTGATGTCAAGGGCATTGATGACTGTTTTCTGGTTCTGCGCAAATAATACTGCATCACCTAGGTCCCATCCTTCATTGCTGTACGCATCTGTGATTATCAGGAGATTGTCATTTCCCTGCATGTTGTTTCTTATTGCACTTCCGATCGCAGACCTGTTCCCTGATTCAATGTCCACTATGGTTATTGGGATGTCATCTCCAATATTTTTCTTGATCTCTTCAGCAATATCTTCCTGGAACAGGTTAAAGCTTCCTGACCTGTCAACAAGTATCTTCAGGTTTGGATCTCCCCTCTCTTCAATGTCTGTATAGTCAAAGAATGATGCTAATCCAAGAAGCAATAATGAAAATATTATTATTCTTGATAGTGTTATGACAAACCTGTCTAATTTTCTTTCCTTGTTAAATATCTTTTTCTCTGTCTTGTTATTGAATTTTACAAAATTCTTCCTTATGATGAATGAAATGATGAATATCAATGGGATGATCAAGAGAGTCACCCATAAGTACAATGCTTGGACCTTTGATATGTCTGATAATGTGACCATTATAGATCGCCTCTTTTCTTTACAACAAGTATCTCAAGGAACAATAAGACCATTGCTATGATTATAAGATAAGTTTCAATTGGGATGTTTCTTATCTTATCTTTTTTCTCGACAACAAAATTGTTTGATTCTTCTGTAAAATCCTCATGCTGGTTTCCTACATCAGATTCTTTTTCATCCAATAGGTTCACTGATATTCTTTTTCCATCCTCTTCTATCACTCCTACTTTCCTGTAGTTCTGCACTTCACCTATCCTCTTGTTATAATCCCTGATATCCTCTGTCTTCACAAGATGTTTGATCAGGTTATTCCAGAATATTGGATATGATGGTGTTGTCTTGAAGTCAGTCTCATCATCTATTATGCCATAATATACTATTGTTCCATTATTGTAATTGTCAAAAGACAATAATGGTGAATTGTCTGAAGATGTAAGTATTATGGTTGTGCCATTTTTTGGTGATGATTTCATATACCTGTTCAGCCTTCCAAACTCAATATCTTTTGTGAATTGGTTCTCTATTATGACATTTATGTTTGTATCCTCCTCAATCCCAATCATCTCAATTGGAAGCTTGTCATCAAAATCAATCTCCTGCATGTCTTCTTGCGCTGTTATTATCAGGCTTTTTCCGCTTGAAAGAAGCTTTGTCAACCCTTGGAAATCACCTACAATCAGCTCATTCTTGTTCAGCTTGTTTGTGATGATGACCTGAGGATTTATTGATTTAATGTCTTCTATTGCAAAAGGAGGGCTTTTAACAACCAGATCAACAATCTTGGATGCCTTTAATGCAGATTTTAGATATGTCTCTTTTGCACTTGTTATAAGCAATACTTTTATCTTCTGTTCAGTTGGAGTTGAGATGTATGCCTTGTTGTCTAGCACAAAATCATCTTCTGGACTTAAGATCACTGTTGATTCTCCTTGAGGAGTTTTAAATGTGAATATCTCTGTTGATTTCTGGAGAATTGTCCTTGATTCTTCAAACAGATTATTATTTTCTTGTTTCACATTCAGCTGGATTGCTATTTTTTCATCATTGAAATTCTTTACAAAAACTTGGGTATTGTCATTGGCCACAATCATGTTCACTATGCCTATATTCTCTGCTTCTGAGTTTACATCTATCAGCTCTACCTCATTTCCTTTTCCTGTCAGGATCCTTTTTGCTTTTAATGGATCATCAAATGATCCCATCACATTTATGAAATCACTTATCACAATGATCTTTGCATTCTTCTTGTCAAGAAGCTGGTCTGCCCTTTGCATTGCTCCTTCAATGTTTGCTGTTGTGTCAAATGCCTCAATTGCATTTAATCTTGTTCTTGCCTCGCTTGTCCAGCCATCCCTTACAGGCACTATGATATTATTTGATGCCTGAATCAGGTTAATGTTCCCATTGAGCTTTTCTTTTGCTATGTCAACAGCTTTCTGGAATCTTGTTGTTCCATCTGTTTTTGTCTGCATTGAAGCAGATGAATCTATGATTATGAATGTGTTCTTTGAGTTTGAATTATCTATTGATTTCAGGACTGGATTCATGACAGAAAAAGCCAATAACAATATTGCCAATAACTGCAACAAGAATATCAGGTTATTCCTTAGCCTTTGGAAAAAGCTTGTTTTCCTTGATTTTTTCTGCTCTTTTAAAAAAAACATCAAAGAGGGTATTGTCTTTGTCACAGTCTTTGGTTTTATCAAGTATAGCAGTATGAATGGGACTAGGAATATAAAAGCATAAATCCCTATTGAATTCAAGATTGATATGTCCATACCCAATATATTCATTTTTCTTTCTCCTCAATACTGTTTACTAAATGTTTTATAGCTTTTTCTTTGCTTTTCAGCCTGTTTTTTGCCCTATAGATGTCTAATATATAGTCCTCTTTTTCATCAAGATCTATCTGGATTTTCACCATTGTTTTTTATATTACCTATAATTTCTATATCATTTTGATATATTATATCTTATTGTATCTTATTATATCTCATTATATATCTAATTAATATATAAAGTTTTCGTTTTGTTAATATTTATACAATGAAATAAGGGGATGCCCCGTATAATCCCCTTCCGCCTTCGCTACTCTGCGACTCTTGTGGAGTGCGCAGTATCTTGCTCGGCGGTATAAGAAAAGATCTTTTTCTGGACATCATTGATTACATGCACCTTATGATGTTCTTGCTGTTGATAGATATAGTT
>JBDROB010000004.1:0-3784 GCA_043810355.1 Candidatus Woesearchaeota archaeon | reverse complement strand
AATTAATTCTTTTTTAAAAAGTTAAAAAATCATATTTATCGTGATTATTACGTAAAAACTCAAAAAAACGTTTTTAATGTGGTAAACTATATATATTATTTGTGATTACTATAATTTCTGGCTCTGATATCTTTTAGATTATTTAACCATATCTTAGCTTATAATTTTCAGGGGGATATTATGCCAGAAAG
Source organism: Candidatus Woesearchaeota archaeon (assembly GCA_043810355.1). Lineage (GTDB taxonomy): Archaea > Nanobdellota > Nanobdellia > Woesearchaeales > JAGVYU01 > JAZDHV01. The sequence goes on along the minus strand of JBDROB010000004.1, from coordinate 3,593 downwards.
AATAGATCGAAGGAATTTTCTAAGTGCTTCATGGACAACTGCTGCAAGAACTTCATTAGCAGCTATATTGGGATCAGCTGTTTTAGGTCCAGCCCTTGTTGGCTGCCCTGAATACCCAATAATTCCTATACCTATTATAAATCCACCTACACCCCCACCTGTTGTGGTTGACCCTATTGAGGCTGAAAGATTGGTTGAGACAGGAGTCACAGCTGTTGTGGAGGATTTTTATGAAAGGACTTATTTGTTTGCAGACGCACAATCCCTGCCTAAAATATTCAATAACTCTTGGGAACTGCCTTACCAGCTAGGGCAAACCGGGCTTGTTTCCTTGACAGTTGAGCAGAATGGAGTTTTTTATGTCTGCGACTTTGCGCAGATAGCAGGCATCCAGCAGGAAAAGATAGGAGATAATAGGACAAGAGTAAATACAGCCTCAGGTTTAATATTTGATGGGCAATGGATTCCTAATGATAGGACTACTAATTTTTACAGGGATTCAGGCCATCCCCTTGAAGAGGGATACATTGGAGGTTATGTAGATCAGGCTCCTTCAAGGATCCACATTAGCGAGGTTAAGGGGATTACTTTTGAGATGCCTCCTGAAGAAAAACAGGATTCTGAATTACCCTATTATCCAAAATATATTGAACTGTTTGATGGCTCAGCCTTTGAAACAGATATAGGATTCTTAATGGATTTTTGCGGGCATTATTGGCGGAATCAATTTCATGAAAGGCTGAAAGATACCTGCCAAATAGCAAGAGTGTATGATAGCAGCCCTAAAGGGGTTGGCTATGCTCCATACCCTATTGCAAATATTCGAGAGATTGAGTTTTTAGGAACATTTGACCCTGATCTCCCTCAATGCAGGCATATTATCATGAGATTTATAGACGGCTCTGAGCAGGAAGAACTATTGTATCTTACTAGCGAATCTTATTATGGATCTGAATCACACAGTTCGCGCTACAGAGATTACGATAAAATGTATGCAAAACAGGATTATGGCGCAGCATTGATTCCTTTAGACTTAGTAAAGAAAATCATACCAATCCATGAGGAGGTGTAAATTGCCAACAAAAATTATTGACAGGAGAACATTTTTAGATTGTGTGGGTGTATCTGCAGCTGCAGCTGCATTAGGATGCCCAATGAATGGTCAGCCTCCACCTCCTCCACCACCGCCTGGAGCATTTGATATTGGAGCAATTGTCGGCAATTGGACACAAGGGGATTATCCTGTAAATACTAATTGGCAAAGACAAGCATTTGGTGATTCTCAAGGAGTTGTTAATGCTGATATATCAGATACTTTTCCTCGTACAGGAGCAGGATCATTAGAATTGACTCTTGATATACGAGGCCAGACCCAGACCAATAGAAATGGAGAAGTGTTTGTTGATCTCAGATATATGCCTGATCATGATGCAAAAACTCCAGTTATAATACAAAGATACCCAGATGGAAAACCTATTGGCGTCGACCTATCAAATAAATATCTCTATGCCTGGGTATATTGCCCCTTAGATACAGCGGGAAGCAGAAGTGCTCCAAATGGTGTACAGATATTTTTGAAAAGTGTCAGCCTGGTCAATAACCAGGAAGTCTGGAAAAGCTATTATGGAGATTGGCAGAATATCTGGATAGGCTCAAGAGATTCTGGAGCACACCCAGATCTAGGCAATGTCATTGCAGGAATATGGAGCCCAATAATTGTACATGTACCTTATACCACACAATCAGGATTGAGCTGGACTCCTACTTTTGGAGATGTTGAAGCTGGTTTTGTTCCAGAAAGTGTCGCTTTGCTCGGCATAAAATATGGGCTCAATCATAATTCAAATGGAAATGTCAGCTCAAGAATCTTTGTCGACAATTTTGGCTGGTCTGACCTCAATAATGATGAGGATGTTGTTTTCAGGTTTGACCAGATAAACAATCCAATAACTGACTTAAGATATAGTGGCTTTAATGCAGGATCAATACTGCAGACAGAATATATGGACACTCTCACTTCTACAAGTATCAGCCCTGCTGACAGAAAATCACATTCAGACGATGAGATTATTGCATTGATAGATGAAATGAAAACAAATGACATGACAGTATCATTAAAACCTCATGTTGATGTATTAACAGATGAATGGAGAGGGCTTATACATTTCAATAATGAATCAGATAAAGCAGCATGGTTCAATGCATACACTACTTTTATTACTCATTATGCAGCTTTGGCTGAGGCAAATGGAGTTGAAATGCTTGTCATGGGAACTGAATTCAAAAGCCTTGAGGGTAATGAAAACAAACAGTATTGGGGACAGGTTGTTGATGCTATCAGAAATGTATTTTTTGGAACATTGACTTATGCTGCAAATTGGGACAGCTATCAGCAGGCATGCTTATGGGATTTTGATGGCATTGATGCTGTAGGGATTGATGCTTATTTTCCATTAAGCTCGAACAGGGATCCTTCACTGCAAGAACTAGTGAATGGATGGAGTCCGCATGTTGCTGCACTAGAAAGTTGGCAAGCAAATATAGGAAAACCAATAATATTTACAGAATTAGGGTATAGGTCAGTTGATTATGCTGCAAGAGAACCTTGGGAATATCAGGAGGATAGGCATGTGAATCTTGAATTGCAGAAAAGATGCTATCAAGCTGTATATGATGTATTTGGTGGAAAGCCATGGTTTGATGGATTCTATGTCTGGAATGTATCTCCGAGAAAAGATGATGGAGGATCATTCAATAAAGATTTCACACCTTATCATAAACCTGCTCAGGGTGCGTTTCTTGCTTGATTTTTTTTAAAAAGTAATTTTAATTAGAAATTTATTAAAAAAAGAAAAATTTACTCTCTCATCTTCTCAGCAATCCTATCAATGGCAAGCATGTATGCCCCAATCCTAGGCAAGCAGGAGAATTCAGCACATCTTTCCAAGACCAATCTTGTATTTCTTCGCATTTCATTCTCTAATCTTCCATCAATCTGAGGTCCAGACCAACTCTGTCTTGCCAGATTCTGCTGCCATTCATAGCAAGAAACAGTGACTCCACCAGCATTTGCAAGGACATCTGGAAGGACTAATACTCCTTTTCTATAAAGTATGTCATCAGCACTAGGTGTAGTAGGGCCATTTGCCAGCTCAACTACAACTTTGGCCTTGATTGCATCAACATTTCTTTCTGTTATAACCTCTTCTAAAGCAGATGGAGCCAGAACATCACAAGGCACCTCTAATATCTTATTGTTGCCAATACTTCTAGTATTAGGGTACTGAGTAAATTCTGCAACACTCCCTTTGCTTTTCTTGCATTTCATGACATCTTCTGGAACCAATCCATCAGGATTATAAATTCCTCCTTTTGAATCAGAAACTCCAACAATTTTGTAACCTTCCTCATGTAGAAGCTTTGCAAAAAAATAACCAGCATTTCCAAAACCCTGGACAACAACTCTTGCTCCTTTTGGATCATCTATTTGAGTATATCCCTTGTCAATAGCTTCTCTTAATGCAAACTGACCTCCCCGAGCTGTTGCAGTGTCTCTTCCTAAAGAACCTCCATCTTTAAGATCTTTTCCAGTG
>JBDROB010000003.1:0-21112 GCA_043810355.1 Candidatus Woesearchaeota archaeon | reverse complement strand
TGTGTGGTCTGTGTTGGTTGTAGTGTGTGATGAATTCTGCTATGTTTTGGAAGCTTCCTGTGCTGTATTCTGTTTTGTATGTTAGGAACCACCTTTCTACTTTACCATTCGTTTGAGGCCTGTTAATTCTGGCTAGGTAGTGTTTGATGCCTAGTGCATCAAGTGTTATTCTGAATTGGGTGTTTTCTTGTTTACACTCCTGTCTTGGAGCATAATATTGTGTGCCATGATCAGTCATCACAGTTTTTGGCTTGCCATAACTGGCTATGCCTGTTTTTAATAATGCTATTGTGTTTTCTGCTGTGGCTCTTTGGAATATTCCATAGCTGGTGATTAACCTTGTCCTGTCATCTATGTAAACGCTTAGTTGCCGTCCAGAAAAAGGATCATACGTCCAGTCAGTATGCCACAAGTCATTAGGGTTTGGCATTTCATACCTCACCCACTTTCTAGGCTTTTGCTTCTTCTTGTTTGGCTCAATCAAACCATGTCTTAGAAGGACTTTTTCTATTTGCCTATGACTAATAAGAAAACCTCTTAGTTTAAGCAGTTGCTCAATACGAACAGCACCATAACCAAAACGTCTAAGATGAAGAATGATAACCTCAGCATTCTTGCTGAGATTAGTCTCAGGCCTACCAGTTTTATGATCCTTTAAGCCATCCCAACCAAAATGATTGTATAGTTTCACTAGCTTCTGCACAGTTCTTGGAGTAATAGACTGAGCGTTTGCTAATTTAGTACTAGAGATCCCTTTCAAATAATGTTTAACAATCCATACCCTTTTCATATAATTTAGTTTATACATATAACCTCACCAAAGGTGAGATTATATAGCGAACTAAAAACGTGATAGCACACTAGTTCTTTTTTAACCAAATCTTTATAAACCTAAAATAATTTCTTATTCTAATGCCGCAGTGGCACAACTTTAAGCAGGATATCTGCTTTTGGTGTACTCTGGTACTGCGCAAGCTTGGAATTTTCAATGAGAGTTCCTCATCTTCGTAATATCAAACAAAGAGCTTGTTTCCGCAAGGATATCCCGGTTCAAATTTGCCAAGGTTAAATCCTTTGGATTGAAAGTCCGGGCTGCGGCGTTTTTTTTCTTTAATATTGACGATAAATTAAAAAAACAAAGTATTTAAAGATAGATAGAGACTTTCAAAATTCATGGTAGATATTGAGTTGATCATTGATAAGGCAATTAAGGAATTGGGAGAACTTTTAGTTCCATGTGGAACTAGGTATCATCTATACAAATATACTGGGTCTGATGCAACAAAAGGCCTATTATCTACAATTGCAGAAAGAAGAGGCAGAAAATATTCTAGAAGTGAGAGAAGAGAGAAAGAAATCAATCAGCCTGGCCTGGGTTTTCTCATCAGATATGACCTTGATTCAGAGTCAATCTACATGGATATAGAGGTAACAACTGAGGTCACAAGAAAAAGCCCTGAAAAAATGCTAGAAAATATGCAAATATATGCCCTTAATGAATTTAAATTTCCTCTTGAATTTGACCTAGAACAAATAGAAGATGCAATAAGCAGTATGCGCGGTGAAAGCAATAAATATTTTGTTAAAACTAATGTCCAATTAACTGCACTAGATACATCAAACCCAACCAAGGCAAAGAGACAAATAGTAGAATATGTCCGTCAATTCTTAAAAGCAGTTGATTATGCATTAAAAAAATGAATATTCAATAATATTCTTAAAATTGTTAAGAATGGGTGCATAAGAAGAAATCAGTAAGTTTTAAAAACAAGATGATATCCTCTTCTTATAAGCCCCTGTAGTGTAGTCCGGCCCAGCGGAAACCTTTTTGCAAGGTTCCCTGCGGGAACAATCATACAGCGTTCTCATCGCTGTGACCTGGGTTCAAATATCAGAAAATGAAAAGTTTCTGAATGAAATTCCCGGCGGGGGCGCTTGTTTTTCTAAAAACAAAAATGGTTTCACTCGTATCTTAATGCCTGTCGTTCGCTTTGCTCACTCCTTGACATTAGAGATACTCGTTTCACTCGTATCTTAATGCATCTACGGGTTTTAATTTAGAAGCTTGATATGCTGGAATAAAACCTGCTATCAATCCAATTATAACTGAGACTGAGATTGCTATAATTATTGAATTTATTGAGACAAATGTCCCTCCTCTAAGCATTCCCACTTCACCCATCATAGCAGGCAATGCTCCAGAAAGTATTGTTCCAAAGATAATTCCAAGAAATCCTCCGACTAATCCAATAAGTGTGGCATTTAGCAAAAAGATAGTCATAATATCCTTGTTTCTTGCTCCAATTGCTTTCATTATGCCTATCTCTTTGGTTTTTTCAAGTACTGATGTAAACATTGTATTTGCTACGCCAACAGCTCCGACAATCAATGAAACAGCTGCAATAGCCACTAAGAAGGCATTTATTGATGACATCATCTGTGATCTTGTCTCCTGCATCTGCTTGCTTGAAGTTAGTGAAAAATCCTTGTTTTTTTCAGTGACATGCCTCACCATCATAAGCTTATTTTCAATCTTACTAATAACCTCATCTAATTTTTCCTCATCCTTTATCTTTATAACAATAGAATCATAGATATCATTCTCTTTGTCCTCAAGCATCTGATAAGCCATCTGTATAGGCATGTAAATATTGTTGCTTGTATCATCAAGTATCCCAACAACCCTAAAAACATTCTCTTCTATTGCAATCATCTGGTTAATGCCTATTGGCTTGTCAAAGTATGACTCAGCGAGCCTTCCCACAATAACAACAACATTCTGGTCAGCAGAATCAAGAAATCTCCCTTCCTTTATTTTTGATGTAGTTATCCTAGACCATACTTTTTGATCCACTCCAGTCAATGACACTGTGCCGGATTTTCCCAAATAAGATATCTTTACATTTCCCCTAATATTGGTATCAATAAGCTCAATATCAGGTATTCCTTTAAGCGCCTGCACATCAGCCCTGCCAAGAACAATCTCTTTTTCAGTTGCAGTTGCACCCCCACCACCTTCACCAATGTCTCTTCCCCCTCCCCTAAACATGCTGAATCCTCTTGAAGAGCCAGCGCTAAGGGTTAGAATATCCCCACCTAGACCACCAAGCTGCTGAACCATGGTTTCCTGCATGCCTCCTCCAATTGACATGATTGCAACAACTGAAGCAACACCTATCACAATTCCAAGTATAGTGAGCCAGCTTCTAATCTTGCTGTGCAATACCATTCCAAAGGCATGTTTCAAGCATTTAACAAACTTCATCTTGATTTGCTCTTTTTCTTGAAGATAGTCTTAATTTTAAAGACATCCTTAAACTTAAAATTTGAATCAATAAGTTTTTCTTTTCTGTATTTCCAATACGCTGATCCAAATACAACTAAAACAACCAGCACCAAGATATACCATTTATATTTAGAAAAAAAACTTTGCTGCTGCACTCTTCTACCTCCAAATGAAGTTCCTATTGCCTGAGAAGTTTGGGCTCCTGAATCTGCTGTTGCTGCCACCATAGCTTGAGGATTTATACTAACCTCCTTTTCAACCAATTCTCTTTTTCCCATAGTGTCTGTATAAGCTATCTGAATCTTCAAAGGAGTCTGTGCTTGCATGCTTCTTCTTTGCGCCAATAATTCTTCTTGAGTCATGTCACTTTGCTGCTCTGTATTAGTCGGCCTTGCCTGTGCAGATTGCAAACTAAAGCTTGCAACAGTATAATCTCCTGTGTTCAAATTTCCAATAATCATTGAGTTTGAGCCAGAAACCATCCAACCATCCTGCTGAGGAATAATTACTGAGACAGAGAATGCAGGATTGCTGCCAACATTCGCAATTGTAAATGATGTAGAGCCGGTAGAGCTTTCAGAAAAGGCAATGTCAAAATCAGTCCCTCCACCAACATAAACCCCTGCAATAGTGTTAATTTCCTTTTCTGTTCCACTTGCAGGATCATCATAAATCAATAGTAAATCCAATTGATACAATCCAGCTTCAGCGTTTGAATCTGCAACCACTTGATATTCCAATTCTGCTCCTTCTCCAATATCAACATATTTAATATATTTAGTATTATCGCTCCCTACAGGAAGGATGATCTTATCATCATTAATCCAGCTAAAAGTAAGGTCTCTTAATGGAGCATTGCCAACATTGTTTACAGTGAATTTAAGGCTAGTCTGCATTCCAGGGACAAGTGTAGTCTTGTCAATATGGATCACTTCTGCACTCTCCTTGCTCTTAATTTCTATGTTAATACTTCTCATGGCACTAATGTCTGATTTTCCTTCTTCATATTCCTTTATCTTCAGCTCATATTCTCCAGCAGTAGCATCCCTGTCAACCCTAACCTTGAATTTCACAATCTTCATATCAGCCCCATCCTGATATGATTTCAGGGTTCCAACCTTCTTGACATTATCCTCTCCTGTAACTGCAATAAAAGGATACTCAGGAACAAATTCTAACATAAGATTTTCAGCAGCAACACCTCCTCTATTTTCAACACCTATCCTTACTTCAACAATATCACCTGAAGTTGCAGGATCTGGATCCTGATTTACCAGGCTAGTAATAATTATTTTACTATCTCCTGTTTCTGCCTTTGCAAAAATTGACAGAATCCCTATAAACACCAGTACTAAAACATAAACCACAATCATTTTTTTCATACATATCACCTTGTAATTTTCTTATCTATCTTAATTATCTGCCCGTCTTTCAATTCGATGGTCGTATGGGCATATTTAGCCAATTTAAGATCATGAGTCACCATGATTATAGTTTTGCCTTCTTCTTTCCAAAGTTTCTGGAATATTTCCATTATTGCCCTGCCAGAATTTGAATCAAGATTGCCTGTAGGCTCATCTGCAAGTATAATCTCTGGATCTGTAACAAGGCTTCTTGCAATGGATACCCTTTGCTGCTGCCCTCCAGAAAGCTGTGCAGGCAAATGATGCATATGATTATTCAATCCTACAGTCTCCAGGATTTTTTTGGTCTTTTCTGTAGCAGTTTTATCATCATATTCAAGAAACTCCATAGGCAAAAGGACATTAGCATAAGTAGTCATGCTAGGAATAAGGTTGTACTGCTGAAATATGAATCCTATGGTCTTGCCCCTAAGCGTTGCCAAATCAGACTCAGACATTTTGGTTATATCCCGATTTTTTAAGAAAATGCTCCCTTTTGAAGGAAGATCAAGGCAGCCAATAAGATTCATCATAGTGGATTTCCCGCTTCCAGAAGCCCCTATTATTGCAACAAAATCACCTTTATTGATCTCTACAGTCACTCCTCTTAATGCAGGAACATCTACTTCACCCATTTTATAGATTTTCCAGACATCCTCTAGATGCAATAAGATATTGTTTTGTTTTATCATATATTCCCTGAATAGATTTTAAGTCGATATATAAATTGTTGTTTATAAATAGAGTGGATTTAAAGTCCACATTTTTTATATATATTTAAATAAAAGAGGCAATTAATCAATAAAAATGCCAATACATCAATTTTTAGGTTCAACCATATTCGGTTTTGAATTCATATACACTGTTCTAATTGTAATTCTCTGCGCATTAGTGTATTTCAAGACAAAAGAACCATATGAACTTACTAAATATAGAGGGATTGGGTATTTCAGGAATGCTTTCCTATTTTTTGGACTAGCATATTTAGCAAGGTTCTTATTGTATATTATTACATTAACTGTGTTTGCATTTGACTTTTTTATTCCAAGAAGGCTATTCTTCCCTATTGCCATGATACCAGTAGGGTATTTGAGCACTATGGCAATATTTTATTTGACTTATAGTTTGGTATGGAAAAAGATTAAATACAATTATTTCTTCTTATTCTCAAATATTATTGCAATTCTTGTATCTACAGCTGCGTTTATTTCAAGATCACATATTTTATTAACAGGATTGCAGGTAGGTTTGCTTATATTTACTGCTATTATCAGCCTTTCAAGACACAGCAAAGGAAAAAAGAAACATCATGCAAGAGCTTTGTATTTAATTATCACAATTTTTTGGGTAATATCCCTATTTTTAGTTGGGCCTACAAGATTTCTTCCATTTGAGATTACCCTGTTATTTCAAATCTTGTCTATCATTGTTTTTATTACCATTTATTATAAAGTGATTAAGTGGATAAAATGAGCAAGAAAAGGGACCGCTTAGAAGTCATCTATGATTTTTTAAAAATAATCCAAGACAATCACAATTCAATAAAGTCTACACCATTGTTAAGAAAGACAAATCTATCCTCACAAAGCTTTTCTGAATATTTTGAAGAGATGATCTCAAAAGGGTTTATCAAAGAAATATATGACAAGAAAAATAAGAAGTATATCACACTTACAGACAAAGGATTCAAGTTTTTAGATAAATACAAATATATAATCGGATTCATAGAAGAGTTTGAGCTATAATCCTGCAATCATTACAATCATTTGCTTGCCCTTCAAGATGTATCTACATCCAAGTTATCCAAAAAGAATAAATACTTGAGATATTGGTCTATGATCATATGATAGAACAACTCATACAACTGATAATACTCTTCTTTGTGATAATAGACCCTATGCTCAGCTTCGCCATATTCATGGCAAACACAAAAGGGCTTAGCGAAAGGGAAAAGAAAAAGACAGCCCTGCTGGCTGTTGCTCTTGCAGCAATAATCTCCTATTCATTCCTCTTCATAGGCGAGAGAATATTGATCATCTTCAACACCTCCCTAGACAATTTCAGGATTGCTGGGGGAATAATATTAGGGATACTTGGAACAAGAATGGCCCTAGGGCATACTATACTTGAGCTGGAAGACATTAAAAAAAGCTCAGGCAAAGCAATTGCAGCGATAATTGCAACACCTCTGCTGAGCGGACCTGCATGCATAACAGCAATAATAATATCTTCTCATGACTATGGCAGATTAGCAACAGGACTTGCAGTAGGAATAGTGCTCGCAATAAGCGGAATCCTACTTGTTTTATCCACTTGGTCAGAAAAATACATAAACAAGACTGCAATAAAAGTCACAACAACAATTATGGGGCTGATCACTCTTGCATGGGGAGTCAATTTCATAAGGATAGGCCTAGGATTTTGAACCTTTCTTAAAAACTATGATAATGTTTAAAAACAACAAAGAATTCTCAGATAATAATGGCAAAACAAGTAGTGCATGACCTTTTGCACAGATTTTATGCAAATAGAGGCACTCTTGAGCGAATGCATAGACCAAGCATTGACAGGATGCTTATTGGATTTGATTTCTTAACTAAAATGAGACCAGATATCAAAGATGGAGTCTATTCGATAGATGGAAAAGGAACATTCTGCAATGTCCAGACATATAATACAAAGGATATGGAAGAAGCTATTTTTGAGACACACAGAAAATATATTGACATCCAATATATTATTGAAGGGACTGAACTGATATTAGCTGCTCGAAGGGATAAATTGAGGCCAGTTGTCCCTTATGATGCTGAGAAAGATATTGCATTCTGGACCTTAAAGATGCCTCCTGAAGACATTGATTTACAGGAGATAATTATGAATCAAGGATGGTTTGCAGTATTCTATCCAATTGATGCACATGCTCCACAGTTGACCCATCAAAGAGAATGTGAAGTGAGGAAGGCTGTTGTCAAGGTTTTGCTATAGACTTCTTTATTTATCAAAAAGTTTAAATATAACCTATATAATGGTTATTATAACCTAAATTAAGGTTATTTTGATGGCTAAAATGGATATTATACAATTATTGAAAAACGAAGAAACAGCAAGAAAGGTATTTGGAAAGAGAGAGATAAAGATAATTGAAAAGCAATTATTGGGCATCAATCTGACTCAGTCAGAGAAAAATAGATTATCAAGAGACATAAGAAAGAAATTTGAGTTTATTGAGAAAGCGTCAAGGTTTTCAGATGATTTCAATCTCAAGAAAGGGAAAAAAAATAAGAAAGAGATTGAAGAAGCAAAGGAGATCATACTGCAAGACAAGCTCATAGATCAAATTGAGTATATATTCTTGTTCGGGTCAGTAGTTGAAAATAAGATTTCTTTTAGATCAGATATTGACATTGCAATAAAGTTTTTCAGAATAACACAAAGAGAGGCTACAGAATTCAGAAAAAGAATACATGGAAGGGTTAATGAGAGAATTGATATTCAAGTCTATAATTATCTGCCTGATAAAATAAGAAAACAAATAAATAACAAGGGGAGAATACTATTTAGAAAATGAGAATAAAAGAAAAAATTGATGAAATCAATGCCTTAATTAATGAGTTGGATGAAATTATCCCTGCTAATGTCAAAGGTTATAAAAATGATAATAAAACAAAAGCAGCATGCGAAAGATACTTTGAAAGGGTTGTGGAAGCAGTAATTGACCTTGCATTCCTGACAATCAAAGATAATAAATATAAGATACCAGAGGAAGATAAGCAAGCTTTTGACACACTTGTTGAGATGAATGTTATTTCCAAAGATCTTGGAGAAAGATTAAAAGAAGCAAAAGGAATGAGGAATATTCTAGCACATGAATATGGCAAGGTTGATGATGAGCTAATATTTGAATCAATAACAAAAGAGATTAAAAATGATGTTAATGAATTTTTAAATTCAGTCAAAGAGTTATTAGATTAATTTATTTTGCCAAGCCAGCGTGGCAGAATCCGGTAATGCGGCGGTCTCGAACAATTTTTTAGAAAACCGCTGTCTGCAAGGACTTCCAGGTTCAAAACTAGGGGTTGGATCAATTCTTAGGTGAAAGTCCTGGCGCTGGCGTATTTTCTTCGAAATTATATTGTTAATGATAAATATCTTTATATAACAAACTCAGAAATCAATTGTATGGAAATAAGCAGTAACCCAGATTTCAGCGGTCTAGAAAGGGTAGTAATAGAGCAAGAGAGACTAAGCTTGCTTAATCCTGGTTCTATATATAGAGGATTTATGAGACAGATTACATACTGGCCTGCATTAGGGATTGGAGCTGCTTTGCTTCCTATTAGACCAAAATATTGCGAAAATGTGCATTTAACTGGAATAAAAGAGCATATCTATAAGGAAGGCAAACCTGTAAGAGGACCTTTCCTCTGGGCACTGAAGCACGAAAGCTGGTTTGATGCACTTGACCTAATCCCTGAGATACATAATGTCCCTGAAACCATAAGAATGAAAGTTATTGTCAGGGACAATTATTTCAAAAACCGATTGTATAATTCATTGATGAATTTTGCAGCAAAACCATATGGAATTGTTGTGAAAAGGACTGGACAGGATGGGCAGTATTTAAGTGATGAAGAAAGAGAAAGACTGACAAGGCATAATATCAGAAGCATAGGAACAGTTTTATACAGATTAATGAAAGGAGACAACATATTTTTTCTTCCAGAAGGGACAACAAGGAACAATGGAACATTCATTCCATTAAAAAGCGGCTTGTGGAGGGCAAGCCATCATGTTTTTGATGGCAAACTCTATGTCGCCAATTGTGTACCAGTAGGAAACACTTATGATTTCATGGCCGGGGTTGGAGATAAACATCAGGTATTCATCAATATCGGAGAGATATTCCATTATGAACCTGTTGAGTTTGAAGGTGAGAGTTCTGAGGCATATAGGAAAAAGGATAAATTATATTTTGCTGAAAGGTTGAGAGAGAAACTTGTTGAATTGCACACTTTTACAACTTCACAATTAGGTGGATTATATATCAGAGCATTGATTGAGAAGGGAAAGGATAAATTTAGCAAGGAAGAATTGTATCAAGCAATGGTAAAAATGACAGAAGAATTACAAGGGCGAGAACATGGGTATAAACTGTTTTTTGATCCTGATTTATTAAATTCTGAAAAAAGATTTTACAGGTTTGAGAGATTATTCTCAAGAATGATTGAAACTGGATATGTAAGTATGGATGGTTTTGAATGTGTAATTAATAAAGACAGAATGCAATATGTTCCTCCTGATGACATTTACAAAGCAGAGAATCCTTGGAGATATATGACTAATAGGCCTTTGAGTGGTGCTAAGATGAAGAAATCTTTGAAAAATGCATTTGAGAGATCATTAGAAATTGACTTGGACAGGATAGAGGCAGCCTAATTATCCAGGGCAATATTTTCCTTAGTTATGGATTAGTTTTACATTATTAAAACAACATTTAAATATAAGATAATATGAAAAATTTGTATGTATAAAACACAAAGAGAGCAAAAGCAGGAGCTTCTGCAAAGGCTAAGTATAATAATCCTATTTGTGTCAGTACTCTTGTTATTAGGCTCAATAGTATACCATTTTTCAGAAGGATGGAGCTGGAAAAACTCACTCTACTTCTCTACTATATCTCTAGTTTCAAGGGGATACAGCAACTTATACCCGCATAACTGGTTTTCAGTATTATTCAGCGTGATTTATCTTATCTTAGGAGCAGGAGTGCTGCTATATGCATTGTCTTCTCTGATTGCATACTACACATCATACTACCAGCAGACAATTGAGAAAAAGGTAAAAACAATTACTGAGAATATTAAGAGAAAGAGGGAAAATAAGAATAACCCATGGATTATGATCAAGTCAAAGAAAGAATGATAAAAGAATAGTTGGATAATCAGCCACCGTAATCATTGTTCTGAAGCTCACGCTCCTTGGCCTTATACTGCTCATAATGGTCATCACAAACTTTCCTACCATGCCAGTCTCTTGTAGCAGGATACCTGCATTTTGGCTCTTGACATTCTTGCATTTTGGGTATAAATATACAGTTTTATTTAAAAATTTTATTGATATTGGTGTGAAATACTATTGATTGGTGATGAATTATAGGTAAGGTTTATAAAGCGATTTGTGTTTTAAAAAAATGGGGGATATATATTACATTATCAAGACGGAGATTATTAGGAATAATTGGTGCTTCACCATTCTTAACTGGATGTGAATTAGAACAGATGTTAGAATCTCTTTCTGATGCAAATAGTATATATCCAACAGATAATAGTGATACACTATTAACACCTGTTGAGGAAAGGGAAGAAGCAATGACTCTAGATAAAGCAAAACAAATAAGACAAGATTATCAAAAGTTATTGGCTGAGATTAAGGCAAAAAGAGGACAGATTAAAGAGGAGTATCAAGGAGCTTCAAGTGAAAGGAAGAAAGAATTAGTAGGGGAAGCAGGAGAATATGTTTTTTCCATTATGACTGAAAGAATGTTTCCATTATGGCATGGGACAAGATGGGATTTCAATGGAGTCACAGAGGAGCCAAAACCAGAATTTGAAGGAGTTGAAGGGACTCCAAGGGAAGATTGCATTGCGTGCGGAGTATTTGTATCAACTGCTCTTGTTCATGCTGGATTCAATTTATCAAGATCTGGTTATGCACAGCAACCATCTGGGTATATAATAAGAAACCTGACATCTAGGGAAAGTATTATTGATTTCTCAAACAGCGCTCCTGTTGAAAAAATACAAAAGAAAATGGAAGAATGGGGAAAAGGTCTTTATATAACAGGATTGGATTGCCATGTCGGCTTCTTGGTTAATGACGGAGAAAATGTCAATTTTGTTCACTCCTCATACTATAATCCACCATTTTGTGTTGTCACTAATACTTTAGATGGATGGAATCCATTTGCACACTCAAAATACAGAATGATTGGAAAAATATTAAGTGATGAGATGATGGGAAAATGGATTCAAGGTGAGAAATTTCCGCTTGTGTATGATTGGTTTAAAGAGAAAAAGAAATAAGATTATGAACTTCCTCTTATAGCTGAAAGATCTGCATCAGGAGGCAATACAATCAAGAATTCACCCCAATCCCATTCTTCCAAAGGAGTCATTTCATTTACAAAATCCCACTTATCTTCAATAAAAGGATCCTTATTATAATGGGATTCATACACTTTCAATCTACCATCAACATCCCTAACAAGAGAAGCAGTATGACCCCCATCCCTAGCAACAATAAAACCACCATTCACAGTAGGATTATTTTGTAAACTATCAAAAACAGAAGTATCCCTAGGAGTTATAGAACCTGGATCAACATCCCTATACACTGTCTCATCATTTTCATCCCTACTAATCGCCTGCCTTTCACTTGGATTATAATCAACCATCAAAGCATCAATATCTATACCTAAAGCACCATATCTCCCCCTACCCAGATTACTGTCAATACTAGATTCATAATCAACAATAGGTACAAGTGGATCCTCTCTATGCCTTACTTCAAAATAATCTCTAGTCCATTTAGGATTTTCAGCATCAGGAGCAGCAAAAACAGTCTGCCAACCCTCATTATTGACCATATGCCTAGCGATATAAGATCCCATTGCCTGATTAGCATTCGAGACACTACGTAGCCTTTGATATTCTGCTTCTCTGTTTGCAGCATCAAAAGCTTTCTCATACAAATCCAACTGACATGTAATGCAGTCAGTAGGTTTAGGAGCAGAAACATCATAATCAATTGGATTTGGGATTAGGGATTCAGAGGAGCCTGAGCCAGAAAATAAAGAACCAATGCCAATTCCTAAACCTCTGGAAACTTCTTCAATATACCCCATATCTTTTGAATGAGGTAAACCTTGAGCAGTCCTGACTAATCTTAAATGATCAACAACCTCATTAGGATCAGAAAAATCAATACCAGAACTTGTAATAACTCTCAAAGCCCTTTCCTCAGAATAACCAAGATTTTTAGTCATATCAAAAAAAGCAACACCCCTCATCACATCAGCATCATCATGAATTGACAACCCATTAGACTTCATCATTTGCGTGAACTCTCCCTTTGTTTGTCCGAAAAAAGTCCCCAGCCCGATCCCTGACTCAACTGCCTGCTCTTGCTGAGCCTCAAAGTCTGCAATAGCAGTCCTAGCAATGACAGAACCAATATCATCAGCATCTTCTGAAGGAGCTAGATGAGCAAATTCTCCTCCTGTTCTTTCAATTCTTAACGGAGAATCCGAATTATCAAATTTTCCACCGCCTTCAATATCTGCAGCATAAGCAACTCCTCCAAATAAAGATGACCAAATATCAGAGCCTGTTTCACTGATCTGTTCTCCAGCAGCAGTTGCTTCAGCCATAAGTTCATTTGCTTCAATTCTTACTCCTGCAAGAGCTAAACCACCATATATCCTGGCTAAAGTTAAATAAGAATCTAAAGCAGATGGCTCTTCCTGTTCAAATCCTGCAGTGGTCTCACCATTCTCATCCTCAACATCAACTGATAGAGCAACTTGAGCTTGTTCGTCAGGATCTCTATCTACTCTAGCTGCAATTGCAGTTCCAGTATTTCTAAGAAGATGCTCACCATCTGACCTTAATTCATTACCTCCTACTCTGACAATTGCATCACCTTGGACATCAAAATCAACACCACCAGATGATTCTGCTATCAATACTCTTCCACCCTGAGTTTGAACTTCAATCTCCCTTTCATACCTTAAAGCATCTGAAGGAGCTAATGGATATGCATTTGATTGAAGTTGAGCAAGTGTTAAAGGACCTGTAAAAGTGTCAGGTTTCAACTGGTTAGCAGTCTGGAAAGTTCTTACAGCTTCAACAGTGGCATCATCATAAACTCCTTTTTCATAAGAATCACTATCAAGATGTCCTGATCTCACTAAAAGATTTTGGACAATAGCAATGTCATCAGCACCTTCAGCATCAGTATCACCTGCTCTAAGATAATTCCTGCTAGGAAGATTAACTAAGGGTTCATCTGGAGTTATTGGAGGGAGTGGTTCAAGTCCTGTGTCAGATTCCCTAATAATATCTGAAGGATAAGCAAATTCAACAAATCCACCTGCCTCAATTTCGCCACTTGCCAATCTAATAAAATTGCCATTATCAGTATCTCCCCTGCCAAAAACAATATCCACTTCCTGCCTTTCAGGAAATAATGGAAAGTTTTGAGCCATCAATGCTCCTCGTGATAGACCACCAAACAATCCATCAGGCTTACCTGTAGTTGAGGATCCAAGATTCTCTCCAGTTTCTGCCTGATGAGTTGCTTGAAAAGCCCTTACTGCAGCTTCAGTAGCATCACCATAGGTTCCTCTCTCATCATTAAAATCAGCTTCAGAGAGATGGCCTGCTCTCACTAAAAGATTTTGAGCAACCTGAATATCATCAGCACCTTCAGCATCAGTATCACCAAGCCTAAAATATCCTCTTTCAGGCATATCTATAATCACTTTATCAGGATTAATATTTGGAAGAACTCCAAAAGGTAAAGTATTATCAATATCCACTCCATTTATGTTTAGTTGATCACCTTCCCTAACTCTAGCAATTTGCCCTTCCAAAGCTTCCATATCAGGGACATCAATGTCACCTCTAAGTGCAATACCTTTCTCTAAACCATAAAGGGATCCACCGTCCATTTCTAGAACACGTTCCCCATCTTCAGTCTCTAGCAAAATTGCATGAGCAACCTGAGTTTCCTCAGATTCAGGATCTGTAAGAACATTATCACCAACACGGCTAAATTCTCCTTCGATAACTGTACCTTCTTCTCCTTCTGCAATTAAAATTCTCCTGCCATCTTCAATCTCAGTACCATCAATACTTCCTTCTTCCATGGCAAAACGAGATTCTGGCTGACCAATGGTAGACAAGTCGCCGCTTATCTCAACAGGATTGTCAGAATCTGGCGGATAAACAAAAACCTGGCCATCTTTGATTTCTAAAGAATATGCTGCAAGGCGACCATTTTCTGAATCAAATTCGGCTAGATTAAAACTTGTATCACCAACTACAATGTCCATATTATTAGAGAAACTATCAATTTCTCCTGATATCCCATCTTTTTCACTTGTTGAAGGGTTATCATGTAAATTAATACCCTCAGCGAGAAGATAGCCATTAAAACTTCCAGGAGCGTCATCAATTCTGTCAGGATTTTCTGAAAAGAAGTGATTAGCTGAAATTCGGTTATTTTGACCAATGTTCCCGCTTCTATACATACCCTCCCCTAAACTAGATATATAAGTAAACTGATCATCAGAATCTAATTTAGCAAAATCCTGAGGACGATAACCAAGATCCCGAAAACCATCAAGAGTAGGCTCAGCATTAAATGCCTCTTGAGGGCTTTGATAAGTATCAGATGAAGTTTCAGCAGGGGAGCTGTATGAAGCACCATTGATGTCAGTTGCGAATGCAAATGGAATTATAAAAAGGGATATTAATAAAATAATTTTAATATATACTTCCATTTTATTCACCTATTATTAGAGTAAATTCTTCAGTGGAATAATGACCTGTATTATCAATTACAGTAATCAATATGTCTTGATTACCTGATGCTATAGGCGTGAAATCAATTAATCCGCTATCATTAATATCAAACAAAGATGAATTATCTAAATATGTCAAGTCACTTCTTCCTGTTGCTTCAACCTGAAATGTGAACTTATTGCCAACAGTTGCAAATTTAGGCCCTATAGGCGTAATATAAGGGTCTAATCCAAGATGAGCAATATGCATTGTGAATGTTTCTTGGGCAATTTTTCCTTGTTTATCAACAACTTTTAACCTAATTATGTGGTCACCAGCATCCTTAAAAAAGGGTGTGAATTTAATAGTGCCATCAAATGAGTCAATGTCAAATAAATCTGTATTATCATAATACCTTATATCGTCTCCCCTTGCATCTACCTTATATTCAAATTCATATCCAATGGTTGCATTTAAGCTATAAATTCGTTCGATAATTGGGCCTTGATCATCTTGCTCAGAACTTGTGAACTCATGAACAAAACTATACATTTCATTATCTTTTATTAATGAGTAAATGATAATATATCTCTCATCATTAACAAATTCATTTGTTTCAATTTCAATACCATATCTGTCCATTAATTCTGGAATGCAGGTAATGCATACCTCATTTCTGAGTTCAACTTGTTTTTCTGTAATTTCTGAAGAAATATCATAAAGTTTCTTCAGGTTTGAAGGAACCTCAACCTTGAACTCATCAAAATAATAGGTTGTGTCACCTACAACTACCTCAATGGGCAAATCAAAATTTGCGTTCACACTATTTTCATTTATTGAAATGTCTAATTCTAAAAGGAAGAATTCAGCCTGAACATCAGCATCCAAATTTAAAATTGATAAGTTAGTGCATTTATACAATTTTGGAATAAATCCATTCTTAATCTCTTGTCCAATAAAATCTAGAGAAGGCATTTTATTCAAGCCATCTTTAAGATAATAAGAGAATTCAAAGCTGTAATTAATTCCAACTAAATTGTATTCAAAACGATTATCAGGAATGCCTAAATAACCTCCTTGCAAAGTTGCAACTGTCACTAAATCCTTAAGATTATTCTGAAAACAGGCAGTCATATACTCGCCTATTTTTACTTTTTCTTGAGGTGTCATGAATATGTCTAAAAGATTCCTGTCTTTGGCAACTATTTGAGTATAATATAGAAGAGCTCCAACAACTACTAAAATAATCACTGCAATTATAATAAAAACAGTAACTTGGCCTCTTTTGTCCATAATTTTATGATTAGTATCTGGATTTATAAAACTTTCTTTATTGAATACTATTGAATACCCATCATATTTTACAAGTCGATTTAAGGAAGAATTAGAAAAAAATATGGAAAAGATATGGAAAAATAATAATGCCGCCGGCGGGAATTTCAGCCTCTTACGAAACGTTTGAACCCGTGATCTCCACGTCACTCAGTTTTTTATCATTGGAATGAATCCTCAAAGCTCATTAAGCGAATACTTATGAGCGTGGCGCTTTAACCAGGCTAAGCCACGGCAGCATATTGGTTTATAGTTGCTTTTTTTTATTTAAATCTAACTGTTTTGGAAAAGAGAAAATTAAAACTTTATTGAATAAGAAAATAATATTTTGTTAAGTAGGGCCTCGTATTGGATGCAACATGTCACTCGGCCGTCTTATCAATGATTGTCCTTGATATAGGTTATTTATAGGACATTAAAAATTTTATCATAAAAAGAGCATAAATAAAATACAAAACTTTAAATAATACAAATTCTAAATACACAATTAGATTATTAGATTTAGCTATATTTCAAAAAACAAAAAAAAGGGGATGATAATATGAACACTGACGATGATTATGAACTTCTACCTCATAAGGAGATTGTAGATCTAAAAAAACAGCTTGAATCCTATAAAAAAGGGCCGTCAAGCGCTGGCATGTCTTCAATGGACAATCTGAGTGATTCGATAAATAATCTGCTAGCCCTATTCAAAGAAGCAGGAACTACAATGAACCTAGAAGAGCATGAACAGGACATTTTGACAAAAGAGGTTGTGCCATTAAGCCAAAAAGTTGATAAGCTCCTAGAGCACAGCCAGAGGATAGCAGAAGGGATTGTTGCATTAGCAGACATGCTCAAAGAGCTGAATGACAAGATTGATGAAGTGAAGGAGAAGCAAAGTGCACCTCCACCACCAAGAATGCCCCCTCCAAGACAGTTCAGGCCAATGCCACAACAAAATTTTGGGCAAAATCTGGAAGAGATGCCTCCTTTGAGAGGATCAATGGGACCACCTCCAATGCCCCCTCCACCACTAAGATAAAGGATTGACCATGCTAAAGGAAAAAGAAGTCCAAAGAACAAGAGATTTTCTCAAACATATGATTATTGCCAGCAAGAAGATTGGAGAAAGAAACCTGGCTAAACTAGAGCTTGAAGGCCAGATAGAGAAGATAAGACAGTTATCACATGCTAATGAGGATAGACAGACAATAAATACTGAGATAAACACTCTAAAAGATCTTATCAAGAAAGTTCTGGAGATAGAGAGCAAACTACTGCATCATCATGGAGATGCTGGGAAGTACAGCAGTGAAATGGAAGACAAGATGCTGAGACTTGAGCAGAAGATCGACAAATACATTGAAGTGAGGGACAGAAGAGAAAAGAGGATAAGAGTAATCGAGAGGAAGATCAAGGGAGAGGTTGGAGAGAACAAGGAAGAGATTGAGAAGGTTGAGACCAATATCAAGAGGATACAGCTGAAAATGAGGGAATTGCAGAAAATGGGAAAGATACCAAAAAATAAACATATTCAATTAAAAAATAGAATAGAAGATTATAAGCAAAAATTGGATGAGATCAAAGGTCTTTGACCATAACAGTATTTCTGCCATTATCTTTAGCTCTCTGGCATGCTTTTTTTATGATGCTGATCACTTCCTTATTTAGTGCATCTGCAAAATCCAAAGAAACATTCAAAGGCTTATCATCTATTTTTGCATATTCCTTTATCTTTACCTTGACAATGACTGAATCTGACATCATATATCACCCAACCAGCTGTGAAATAATGAATTATTTAAGTGTTACGGTTTGTTTGTATATAGGAATTAGTTGCAATCATTTATGCAACCAATAAAATAACATCTTGTTCTTGTTCTTTTCTTCCAATCTACAAAAGCCGAATCGTTCGAACTGTATGATATCACCTATTTTCATTCCATCAAGGTTAGTCTCACCAAGACCTTTCACTTTAGTATTATCATCCATCAAGACCTTTATATCAAATAGCTCTTTTGAAACAGGAAGCCAATGCATGATCATCTTACCCTGTTCCTTGTATTTCTCATAATCAAGACTGTCAAACCGATATTTTGACTTCTCTAAACTGAAATTAAGACAGTCCATCAACCTGTATAATTCCCCTCTCTTGATCTTTTTCTTATCCTCTTTAGCAATATAGAACCTTTCATCAGTCTTAAATGACCTGCCGCCTTTTTTATTCTCTGGATGGAGGTCCAGTGTAAGAGATTGATCAGGAGCATTTTCAACAGTGATATTGACAGGATCCAAAATAAAGAAATATCTGGAAGATTTCTTATCAATCACATCCTTGTTAAATGCATTCAAAGACTTAAAGAACTCATCTTTAGGAACCTTTTTGTCAGTAAGGGATATCCCAACATCAATAGCATATTTAACAAAAGCACCTGGCTGATAACCACGCTTTCTCAAAGCAGGGAGAAAAGGCAATCTTATGTCATCCCAACCAGAATATTTACCCTCATCTATAGCAATCCTTGTTTTTGAACAAGAAACAGGCATACCTTCAAAATTTATCCTGCCTACAAACAATGCCTCAGGAAACTTATCCTCTAAACCAAGATATTGGTATATTATCTTCTGCCTCAGAGCATTATCCTGGTGATCCTTTGCCCTGATCACATGAGTAACATTTGTATCAATATCATCAACTGCAACAGCCATGTTCATCAAAGGCCACACCCTATACTTTTTCTTTGTCTTTGGATGGCTACTGTCATTGATCCTGAATAAAGGGAAGTCACGCATAGCTGGATTTTTATCATTTAAATCAGTCTTTAGCCTGACAACTGCATCACCTTTTTTATACCCTTTAAACATCTTTTTCCATCTTGACCTTTGCTCATCATTACTCAATTCCCTGCAAGGACAAGGAACCTTTTTTTTAATCAATTCCTTGAATTTTTCAGGATCGCAAGTGCAAACATACACTTTGCCTATATCAAGCAATTTCTCCAAATATTTGTAATAAAGTTCTAATCTCTCAGACTGAATAATTATATCATGAATATTATTATTAGTAAGCCACTTGGCATCTTCTGGAATCATTTTGTAAGCTGGCACATAAATGTTCTCAGAATTTGTATCACCTATCCTTAAGATTAATTTTCCCTTATACTTTCTGCAGAACTCTGAGTTTAATGACAAGACATATGCATGGCCGATATGCAATGGGCCTGAAGGTGATGGCTCAAAACGCATTATCACATTCCCTTTTTTTGCATCCTTTAATTCAGGAAGAGTCTTTTCTATTACCTCTTTCTTTTTTTCCAATATGCCTGGAGCAATTGACTCTAGATCAGATTTTTGCTTATCAAGACCTAGCTTGTTAACTTCCTTGATTATATTCTGAATAGATGGGATCAAATCCTTAAGCTGATCCTTTAATTCAGGCTTTTCAGAAAGGACCTTGCCAATGACTGCGCCTTGATTTGCCTTGCCATTGAATTTGACAGCATTTTGCAGAGCATATTTTCTTATCAGTTCCTTATCCATGGAATATGATTATATTAGTCTGTATATAAATTTATTTGTTGCAATCAAGATTAATCATATCCGAAATGTTTATATAGATAAAACCTATAGAGAACAAATAGGAAATAAAATGCAAAGAAAAACCCAGACAATTCCAAAAGCCACTGTCGCAAGAATATTATTCAATGCTGGAGCAAAAAGAGTCAGCCAAAAGGCTGTATCAGAATTTTCAGACATAATTGATGACATTGCAATGGAAATAGGGAAAAAAGCAATTGATATAGCAAAGCATTCTGGAAGGAAAACTGTACAAGAAGGGGATGTGAAGCTGGCTGCTAAGTGATGTCTTTTTTATTTTCTATTATTTAGATCATTTTGATACTATCATTTTAATTTTTTAAAAAAGTCAGCCAGACAAACAACCATTTGATTCGATCCGGGGGTCGAATGCAACAATTATTTGATATGTCAAAAATATACCACTGGCCTGCATGACCAGTGGACAATAGTCCACAATCCATCTTTGGAAGGAGGTATATTTCTGAGCATGCTCAAAGCCGGCAGGGTGAGCGAAGCGAACATGCTACCAGTCTATTGGCTGATGGTCCCTGCCGACTTTGACAATATTTAAATAATGATACATAATAATAAATTTCTCATGGGCTGGTAGTTTAGTCCGGAAAGCTTACTTAAGCTTGGACAATAGAATGCCCGGTTGGCAATCGGGTGATCCCGGGTTCAAATATCTAAGAAGAGACTGCAAATCTCTCAGGATCTGAAAGTCCCGGCCAGTCCATAACAAAGTTAGGATTGGCAGGGATTAGGAAAATCTTGATTTTTCGTGGTCCCGGCCAGTCCATTTTTTATATTTATTCAAAACCTGTATGTGCATAGCTAATTCTTAGTATTTTTTCATAACAAAATCGAAAAATTAATATACTAGATGTAGTTACAATGTAACTACAATGAGAAAATCAATGAAAATTGAGATGAATGGTTTTGAGGTTGTTGAGAAAACTGCT
>JBDROB010000002.1:0-13000 GCA_043810355.1 Candidatus Woesearchaeota archaeon | reverse complement strand
AATCTTTTTACCGGTACTAATGTCAATCCCTTTTTCCACAAAATATTTCAAATTCCTCGTCTAAAAAAACTATCAATGAATTCTTTTTATCATTTGGAAATTGGTTAATTAAGCCAAAAAATTAAAAATAGAAATGTTTTTTCTTTTCTGTAAAAATAATCAGATGAAATTATGTTTGAGAACAAAATTATTAAACTATCTTAAATATATTTTTAAAGCCTTATGACTTACTAAAACATGGTGTAATTATCTTCATCTGTTATGTATAATATAAAACATCAAAATAGAATAAAGAATTTCATTTCCTTATCCATTATATGTGATTTTAATAACTATCAAAATTTTTCTCTTTGTCAATTAATGCCTCTCCTAAAAAACGCCTTATATCTCCATGTTTTTCAAGATTGACTTCTTTTTGATACCATATTTCTTTCTGCTCCTTTGTTACCTTTTTTATTAATTCGTTATTATTCATAGCTTTCAATTTTTCAATATGCTCTTCCATTTCTTTTATGCCTTTTGTTTCCCATTGCATCTCAAGTCTTGTTTTCTTTTCAACCATTTCATGAGTAACCTCATCTATTAATACTGATTTAAATGAAACAATATAATCTCTATCACATCTTTCACATTCTGCTCCAACTACTGTATTTATTTGTTTATCAGAAATTAGTTCATACCATCCTAAATTCTTTAAAGCATCAATAACTTTCTCGACTTTTTCTTCTTCTATAAATTCCTCATCTTCATCCCATTCCTCATATTCAGGTTGGAAATATATTTTAATCTTCATTTTTCTTTCCTCTCTCATTTTTTGGTTTTCTAACGATTTATCTTCCTTAGTCCTTTTCACAAATCTTCTTGAATCTTTTTACCGGTACTAATGTCAATCCCTTTTTCCACAAAATAAAATTCCCGTATAATATTCACTTTTTTAGGCAATTTTGATTCAACTTTTCCTAAATGGCATAGTTTTGTTTTTACCATAAGATAAATTAAAAAAAGTTCTTATAAAAGGCTTTTAATACCTAAAATTAATTTGAGGTAATATTAAGAAAGAAATCAACTGTCAGTTTTAGTGTTTTCTGATCATTATTAACAAGTACTTCCAGATATTTTGGGTTTTTCTCAATTAACGCTATTATTTTAGAACTCATAATTTCCCTAACTCCTTTATTATTTCCTCCTAACTTAAATTCTTCAGGAGGGATTATTACTCTTTCAAGCTTCCATGCAACATAATCTGTTAAAATATGTTTATTAGCTTGAAAGAAATTAGAATGAAAGAAGAAAGTACCTGGTTCATACTTTGGTTCTTCTAAAATCTTTATAATTTTTTCTTTTTTGTTAAATAACAACCAGAGAATTGTATCAATAGTATTACATTTAGTATTTATTTTATAGAAATAATGTTTTTTCTGTCCATATCTGAGCAACAAATTAAATCTTGGGTTTTTATTGCCAAAGAAAGCAGCCATATATTTTGAGTAATTGCTATTATTGTATTTCTTTTTCAGCAACTCTGATTTACCAAATAACAAATCGTGATTGAAAAACTGATAATTCAAAGTCTCGAAGATTTTTTGTTTATCTTTCTTTGTAGACTCAATATTCTCTATAGGTCTAAGTTTTTCTTTATAGTCAATTATAGCTAGAAGAATTCTTAAACGTATAGGGCTAAACTGCTTTTTATCGGTAATATCTGTAATTAGTGGCATAAGTAACATTAAAATATATCTTATATTTAAATCCTTTCATTGTATTACCTATAGGTAAGACACCGTAATATTTATAAATCCCAAACCTATATTATATATAAAAACACTGGAGGTAAAAGAGAAATAGCCGTCCAATATAAGATAATAGGGGCTTTTAACCTGAGTAGTAAAACGCCACCGCCCGGACTTTCTCCAAAGGAACATTTGCTCCTAAAGATTCGAACCGGGATATCCTTGCGGAAACAGGCTTGCTTTCATAGGCTCAAGGCCAGCGCAATACCGGATTATGCGACAGTGGCATATTAATAGTATTTATCAGCTAGTTTATAAAATTTACCACATTTTGCCAACCAAACATTTATATATATTAATTTTCTGCATATTGTATGGGGGAACCAAATGCAACACAATATGTTGTAATGATAAAAAAATGAAATGCCCATTCTGTCATTCAGATGATAATAAGGTTTTGGATAAAAGGGAATCTAATGAAGGTAAGATCACTAGACGAAGGAGGGAATGCATTAGTTGCAAGAAACGCTTCACTACTTATGAAAGGATTGAATCTCATCCTATTATTGTTGTAAAAAAGAACAAGAACAGGGAGCAGTTTGACAGGTATAAGATTAAGAGAGGAATCCAGAAAAGCTGTGAAAAGAGGCCTGTCAGTGACGAGCAGATAGAAAAGATTATTGACCAGATAGAAACAGAATTAAAGAATAGGTCTTCTTCTGAGATCAAAAGCAAGGAGATTGGTGAGATGGTCATGGGAAAATTAAAGGATATTGACGAAGTCTCTTTTGTCAGGTTCGCTTCAGTCTACCGCCATTTCAAGGATATAAAGACTTTTGAGAAAGAGCTGAAAAGATTATTAAAAAAGTAATTAAAAGATAGAATTAAAACTTTTTATCTTTAAAAAAATCCATGCAAAACTCTTTGATTCTTTGATACCAATTCCTTTCTAAATCATATATTTCTAATTGTAACATTTTGCCAGCCCTTCTTGATCTTTTTTATTTTTTCTTTCCAAGTGTCAATTCAATTGTAGACACTCTTATTTGTTTTCCTTCTTGGTTCTGGAATTCCTCAGAGTCAATATTGATTCCATCAACACCAATTCTGTTCTCTAAGAATC
Organism: Candidatus Woesearchaeota archaeon; assembly: GCA_043810355.1. Lineage (GTDB taxonomy): Archaea > Nanobdellota > Nanobdellia > Woesearchaeales > JAGVYU01 > JAZDHV01. The sequence continues at coordinate 10,147 of JBDROB010000002.1, read as the reverse complement.
TTTTTGCAGCAACTTCTGCAACATCCACTGCTTTTGATATAAACTTCCCTCTTGCCTTCACAATCACTGTTTCAGCGTTTTTGGTTGTGAACTGCATCACAACTCCTGTCACATAGTTCATAAATGGTTTTCCACCGATAAAGATGTTGTTGTCGTCAGCCATGTTCGCCACCTCCGAGTTCTTGAAGAGACCAGAAAATCTCTGATTTTCGCTGCCTCCAAGTCTACATATATCTCTTTGATTTCTTCAGTCTTGTCACATATCCAGCTATAACATCCCTCATTTTTTTTGAAGAAACATCTGTATATTTTTCAACTAAGGGTTTATTTTCTTCAAAATTATCCTTGAATTTGTCCTTATACAAATGCATCAGTTCATGTGTGACTCTTTTTATCAGTTGTGTCTTTATTCTTCCCATAGTAATTTCCTGTGTTAATGTTAATTATTTTGTATAAGAAATTATCATGGTATATAAACTTTTTTAATTGATAATATACAATTAAGTATATCAGTATAGAATTAAATATATTATTAAATTACATCTGTTCAGGAGCATTTATCCCAAGGATTTCCAGACCATTTTCTAAAACTTGTTTCACACATTCTGAAAGAAATAATCTTGCCTTTTTCAGCTCATCATATTCTTTTAATATGTTGCAGGTGTGATAAAATTCATTGAACGTATGGCTCAGGTCAAGAAGATAAAATGTTATGCTATGGACTTTCATCTCTTCAGCTGACCTTTGGATTAGGTTTGGATAATCTCCCAAAAGCTTGATCAATTTTTGCTCACTTGGCTCAACCAATGATTTAAAATCAATATTTTCATCAATCTTTTCATTTGATTTCCTAAAGATTGAGCAGATTCTGGCATGAGTGTACTGAACATATGGTCCTGTATCTCCTTCAAAATCCAATGCCTTGTTCCAATCAAATAATATGACACGATTATTTTCCTTGTTCAGCATGCTGAACTTTAGTGCCCCAAATGCAATTTCATGTGCAGATTTCTCAATTTCTTTTTTCCCCCAATCCTTATGTCTGTCTTTGACACCTTTCAATGCCTCACTCATCAATTTACCAACAAGATCATAATATAATATTACATTACCTTCACGCGAGCTCATCTTTCCTTCTGGCAGCATTACCAGTTCATAGATAAGATGATGAGACTTTCCAGATAATGGTGATTTGATCAATTCAAATGTCTTGAACAATTGTTTGAAATATAATTCCTGCTCTTTTCCAACAACATGGATGCTATTGTCCAATTTGTATTCCTTTGATTTTAGCTCAGATAACGCCAAATCTTTGGTATGGTATACTGCATGCCCCTCACCTGTTAATACAACATAGATTCCAAGACCATATTTGTTTAAGTCAACAATCAAAGCACCTTCGCTTTCTCTTGCTATCTTTTTCTTTTCAAGTGATTTTGCTATCTCAATCCCTCGCTTCTCAACTTCACTCTCAAAATACAATCTTTCATATTTCACTCCAAACTCTTTATAGATTTTTTTGAAATCATCAAGGCACCATTGCCTGGTCTTTTTCCACAATTCTCTTATATCCTTGTCTCCTGCATAGATTTTCTTGTTCAGCTCCTTTATCTCCTCTTGCACTTTCTTGCTGCTCTTCTCTTTCTTGTTTGCAAGAGCATAGATCTCTCCAAGCCATCTTTCTTTTCCTTCTTTAGGCGGCTTTTTTCCAAGATTCTTGTATCCCCACAGGCATTTCGCAACATGAGGTCCAATATCTCCTTGATAATTTACTCTTATTACATCAAATCCATCTGCTTCAAGTAATCTTGCCAGAGCAGATCCTAATGATATGTTTCTGACATGGCCTATATGTACACCCTTATGTGTGTTTGCATGGAAAAACTCTACCATGACTTTCTTATTTTTCTTCTTGTCCCTGCCATATTCTTTTTTTTCCTTGAAAACTTTTAATAGAATTTCATTGGTAAAATCACCTTTTTCAATAAAGAAATTAAGGTATGGGCCAGTTGCCTTTACTTCAGAAATAATCCCTTCAACTTTAATCTCATCCTTCAGCTTTTCTGCAATCTCAGCAGGGTTTCTCTTAAGCTTTGCAGAAAGGACAAAGCATGGAAAAGCAAAGTCTCCAAGATCTGGATTTGGTGGAACCTCTATTGATATCTCTTCTTTTTTAAGCTTGGTTGCTTTCTGGATAATTTTGATGATTTCTTCTTTATAATCTGTCATAAGAATAGATATGAGTTATTTTGTATATAAAATTATCCTTTCCCATAGTTATCTCCCAAAACTTTCCCAAATTTGATAATTTCATTCACCCACTTATTTGAGATCTCAACATTCTTCCCATCATTATCAAGAACATTTTCAAGAACCTTCTCAAGAATCAGTTCATTCACAACCTTATGCACAGCCTGATAAGAGACACTATGCTTATACTGCCATTTGATCTGCTTGTGCAACTCATTCACACTCAAAGGATGTTTATGGACAAGGATTGAAACAACCAAGTCTCTCACAATCCTTCCTTTTTTGCCATACTCTGGCAAGGTTATATGGATATCCATATTGTTATATGAAAAGAGATTGAATTTAAACCTTTTGGTTGAATAAATAATATGTTTGCCTTTGAGGAAAAAGAATCAAATCTGAATTCGATTAGATCTACATCTACATCGAATTCCTAAGAAAATTATAAAATAGTCATGATAAGATAAAAATTGAAAGAATAAAAAGTAAAAAGAATAATAAGGAATGAATTCAATTGATTCTAAAACCTAATGAATTCAGAATTAGATTTCATTGATTTGACAATAAAAGAAAAAAACAATTTTTAAGAATTAATCAAAAATAAACCTCTTTTAATTGAAATAGAACTATCTAAAAAAAACAAAATATATTTTTTTACTCAATTTTCCTCATTTTCAAGCTCGAATTTTTCTGCTTCATCATAGCCTTTCATAAAAGCCTCCTCTTCAGGAGTCAGTATATCATCTTCGGCTAAAAGCTCTCTTTCTTCTTGCTCATATATGTTTCCTTCACTCATAATAATCCCCAAGAAGAAAGTAATAGTTTATCAGCCCTATTTAAAGATATACTATGGGTTATTTTCTAAATACGAATTTAGTATGTCATGTTTAAATTATATATATACCCAAATGTTTTTATAATGTTTATATTAAGATAACAGTTATATGCCAAAAAAGAGGTTTTTAATGATATTTTCTTTTATAATAATGATATTTCTCATTTCCTGCACTGAAAAGAATGATATTTCACAGATTGAGCCAAAAAATCTTCCTTTCAAGCTTGATGGAGACAGCAATATAGGTGTCTTGTTGATACATGGGTTCAGCGCATCACCAAATGAAGTCAGAGAACTGGGTGAATTCCTCAACAAGAATGCAAATATAACTGTGTATGCACCTTTATTATCAGGCCATGGCACAAATTACAGGGATTTTGGCAATCATGACTCAGATGATTGGAAAAGAGGTGTCCAGCAAACTTATGACGAGCTTAGGCAAGAGGTTGACATCTTGTTTGTAGGAGGGATTTCTTTAGGAGGAAATCTTGCTCTTGACATTGGTAAAGAAAATGATTTTGACGGCATTTTCATAATCAGCCCTGTCATTGATTTCAGGAATAACAATGTGAAAAATGCCTGCTTTATCAAATATTTTGTCAAGTCTATCCCAAACAAGAATGTAAAAGATGAGGTCAAGAAATATTATTATTATAACCGATCAGTCTCAGCAATTTGCAACCTATACAAATATATTGAAATGTCAAAGATAGATCTGAATCGTGTTGACGAGCCTTTGATGATATTGCAGTCACAGAATGATATAACAATAGATCCATTGTCAGCTGAGTATATCTATGATCATGTAAGCTCAGAAAAAAAGAAGATTGTACCTTTTGTTTCTGAATCCCATATTCTTGTTGATGATTTTGAGAAACAGAATGTTTTTGATGAGATCCTCCTTTTTATTAAGGAACATAGTGCTGATGAGAATAGTGCGGATAATGATTAAAGGTTAGGAGCTAAGAATACAGAGAGGATGTATAGATTAAGAATGCAAAGAGATATTAAGAATGCAAAGATAATGCATAGGATGTATAGAAAATATATATAACATCAGGTAACACAGCATTTAACAATTGAGAGATATTAACTATATATAATAATTAAAAAATGTTTACAAGATTATTTTTTCTTTCCCTTATTATTTCCTTTTCTTTTTACTATTTTCTTCACAGTCTTTTCCAAATCTTTTTCTTTCTCTCTCAATGATCTTACCCTTGTTCTATAGACTTTTTTGATATACTCTTTCTGCAGGAACAGCATGTAGATGAACAAGCTTATGATTATCATCTCAAAGATTCCATTAAGTATTATTGGAACATCTGCAACACCTAATTTTCTCATAACTGTGAATGCTTCTTCAAAAAGATAGATTATGAATGCTGCAAACAGCACTTTCCATGGTTTTAGATAAACAAGCCTGTTCGGTAACTTGAATAATTTCAGGAAGAGGAATAGCACAATAGCAGCCATTATCAGATTATAGAATGGTGCAACCATTCCCAATGCTATCTCAAAATCTGCTACCATTATTCTTCACCTATCCTTAATTGCATAACTAATGTCACAATCAATAAAGCGATAATCCCTGATGTCAAGACATGTGTCAGGAAAGGGGATGTATATATTCCAAATGATCTTAATGCTCCAACTATCTCAAGTATTGCAAAGATTATTAAAGAGGCTATCAGAACTTTCCAAGGTCTTAGATGTGATCTTGCATGTGATATCTCAAATAAGGTAGCAGCCATGCTTCCTGCAACAATTGCCAGGAAAAGATTGGCTATTTGAAATGTACCATAAAGATAAAGCATCAAATCAACCATACTACACCTCTTTTTGAAAATATATTTGTAATACTATCCTAAATTGAAAATACTCATATATAAATGTTACGGAAATGTGAAATATTTCCTAACATTTATGCTCAGAAAAATACAACGCATTTTTCTGTTGCATTTATGCTCAGAAAAATACAACGTATTTTTCTGTTGCATGTTTATTCTAACTCATTAAAAACATCACTATTTTCCCTCTCTCTTCTATAATCTTCAATGAGGTTTTCAATGATATTGACCTGGTCAGTCTCTTTTTCCAATTGTTTCTTGTCAACAAATGCATAATATTCATTCTCGACAATATCAAGGTTTTTATCAGAGATTATTGACATCCTGTATTTCCCTAAAAAAGATTTGTCAATCTTCCTTTTGCTAACAATAATACTGACTTTATTCTTCAGATATGACAATACTTTATAGCTTACTACTGAAGGATTATCAACAAGCAATATGTCATCTTCTTCTATTTTCAATATCTTATTCTTTTTCTCAAACTCATCATTCCCAAGATTATCAAGCTTTTTTAGTATCTCTTTTCCTTTGAGATTAGATATGCTAGAATTCAAGGATAAGATCTCATCTTTCAATTGTTCAATGATCTTGTTCTTCTCCATCATTTCATCTGCTAATGTTGCCATTGATTTCTTTACTATATCTTTTTTTGATTTCCTTGCCTCTGCATCCCTTTCTTTATTGAGTAGTTTTGATATCTTCCTTTTTTCATTCTCATTCATGTTTAATTGATTTTTTAGATTCTTGTTTTGTTTTCTCAATATGCTCGCCTCTTTTTCAATTTTTTTAAACTTATCATAAATATTTAGGAAATCCTCTTTCCCATATTCTTTCTCTTTAATGACTTCTTCAATGATTGATTCCTTAATCTTGTCAGGTTTTTCCAATATTTCGATGATATTTTTTATATTAAGATCTGGATTTGGAATGATTATCTCTCTTAATGAATCTTTAAGATGATGTTTATTCTCTTTAACAATGACCTCATCAATGCTATGCAGGACAGGGCTTATTTTTTTAATTGCAAATACTGCAGAAGCCAAAGCATCTTTTTCATGGTCATTTCTAAGCATGATTCCTTTGACAAAACTTTTCTTGTCTTTTACAAGCAGGTCTTCTCTTGGTGAAATTACCCTTGCTCCAACCCTTATTGCCAGTTTATGCACAAAATCAGGTACTTTTTTCTTGTCACAGGCAATCACTAATGGCTTTCCTAAAAGAATGAGCTCAGATGTAAGCTGGGATATGTTTAATAATTTAGATGAACCTACTCTAAGAAGTTTCCTATCAAGATCAAGTACAGCATAACCTAATGTTGTGCCTGGATCTACCCCCACTACCAGTAACCGTTTATGCATCTGTGATATAAATAATATGATATAATATTTAAATGTAATGGTTTAAAAATTAAGAATCATACACCTCCATTTATCGCAAGATTCTTTTGTACATAATCCATCAATCCAGGTTCAAGTGGAGTTCGTAATATTCTATCTCCTAAAGTCTGGAATAAAGCGTCAAGACAATCCTCTCTTACAATTGATGGCAGATTTTCTTCAGGAATTTTTATAAAATCTTGTTTAATAACCCTTATTAAATCAGAACACATACCAACTGGGACATCAACATATAAATCGCTCCAATTCTGAGTATGATCATAGGGTTGTGCCATCTCATGTTCAGAAATCCTTGTCTCTCGTCTCGCAATCGTATGAATATCCATTATAAGAAGCTCGGCATATGCAGATCTTACTTCTGGATTCATCTCTCCAGCATCCCTTATTGTTTCAACTACATCAATATGCCGGTCTAACATTTGGCTATATGGCCTTGAGAGATCTTCTGACATATAACTTCTGGCAACAAAGTCAGGCATTCCGGCCAAAGAATAAAGCTCTGCAAGGCCCATATCCACTCTCAGGGGAAAATGCGCTATTTCAGAATGCCCTTCTTCCCTGAATAATTTTAATGCATCTTCAACTTTCCATCTCCTTATTAAAACATGATATCCTTTTTCCATTTTTTCCTCCTCTACACAATTATATGAATTTCATCACTATATGATGGAGTTATATAGTAACATTTAAATATTATTATTAATTATATATTATTAATGAACACAAATCTGCTAAAAAAGCTTGGGTTAAACAGCTATGAGATAGATATTTACATAATATTAATGCAATATGGGAAACTGACTGCTAAAGAAATAGCAAAAAAATCAAATGTTCCTCCCACTGCCATTTATCCTAACCTAAAATCCTTGGCTAACAAGAAACTAATTTATTTAATCAATAAAGAGCCTTTAACTTACAAGGCAATTGATCCAAAAATAGGGCTAAATGCATATAAAGAGGCAAAAAAGAAAGAATTAGAAGAACTTGGAATGCTAGCTGCACAAGAACTAAACCATATTCAGCAAACTAAAACAGTTGAGACAAAAGAGGATTTCCTTAGCATCATGAAAGGATGGAATCAATCAGCCAATTTAGTTAAAAAACTTCTGAATGAATCTAAAAAAGAATTTCTCTTAATGAGTGGCATGACAACAAAAACAGCTGCTGTCAATGCAGATGCATTAAGGTCTGCAATAAAAAGAGGAGTTCAAGTTAAATTTATTCTAGTTAAAAAGCCTAAAGAAAATAAGCAGATTTTGAAAGAGTTCATTAGAATTGGAGTAAAGATAAAGTATTTCATAATGGAAAACTTTGCAGTTGAAGTAAAAGACTCCGAAGAATCAGTAATAGTGCTCAGAAATCCAGAGCTAGAAGATAGATTAGTTATTCATATGAAAAATAAGGATTTGGCTTCAGCTCATAAAGAATACTTTTATTCTGTTTGGAAAAACGCCAAGCAAATCAAATTCTAATCCTTCAGAACAATAATATTCCCCCTGCCTTTCTTGATCCTCTCAACCTTTCCCTTGTGCTCTAGCTCAGATATCATCAGGGATATCTTGGCTTCAGAATAAGGCATTTTCTTCCTTATCTCCTTCTGTGTTGTCCTTCCGCCTTCTTTTTTTATTATATCTAATATTTTGTCTAAATCATTCTGAGAAGGAATTTTGGCCTCTTCCTTTTCTTCAACAATCTCTTTCTTAGAATCCTCTTCCCCATCATTCTCTTCTTCAACAGATTTTCCTTTATTCTTCTTAGTCTCAATTTCATGTTCAACTACATGATATTTTTTATCAACCTTCAACTTCTTGATTGTGATTATCTTCCAAGAAACAAACAGCACTATTATCACAATCAGAACCAATACACTGATGAGTAATATATTGAACAGGTTAATTCCATTATCAGGATAATTGACATCAACTACTTCTATTTCATTCAATTCATCCAGCAGATCATCATCAATGCCTGGAAACAGTATAAGGTCTAGGACAAAATCACCCTCTTCTTTTATTGAGACAGTTTCAGAGGTTGATGATATTGTGTAATTGCCGTCATTCAGGTATGCAATTAGATTATATTCACCTGGACTTAATTCAAAACTATACTCTCCTTCTTTAGAGACAACCCTCTGCCTTGGCTCTGAATCAACCTCAACTATGGCATTATCAACCTTGTTAAGCTCAAGGTCATATACATCACCATGAAGGTTTGCTGCTGAGGCTATATTGATCATTGATAAAATCAATAAGAAAGTTATTAAAAAATGGAATCTCTTCATATTTTGATTATAATCTAATTAAAATTATAAAAATCTTTCTATTAACCTTAAGAAGCCCAAATAAGCCTCTGTAAAGTGTTAAACACTTGGATAAAGCATTAATTTTTCAATAAAAAAAGTTTATTTATAAAGTAGTTTGATTTTCTAAATATTAACAAGATTTAATTTTTTACTATAAAAAGATTAAATTAAAAAAAATTAAGATTAAATAATATCCGGAGGGATAAAAAATGAAGAAAATATATGCAATATTGATGATTGTATTGATGGTCTTTAGCATAGGGTCTATATTTGCATTTGCTGAGGATAACAATGGAGATGACATTATTGCTGATAAAAAACCAACATTAAAAGATATCAGAGAGAACAGAAAAGAGAAATTAGGGAATGCAATAGATAAGTTAGATAATGCGAAAGACAAATTGGAAGATGCAACCAATAAAAAGCAGGTAGTGATTGCCAAAGATAGTCTGTTGACTGCAAGAGAGCGTTATAAATATGCGCAAGACAGGTTCAAGGAAGTCCTAGTAAAGTATAAAGAAAAGAAACAGGATTTTGAGGATAAGAAATTGCAGCTTAAGGAATGTTCAGGAGACGAGTGCACTCAGATAAAGGCAGAGATAAAAGAGAAAGCAAGAGATTATCTTGAGAATTCTGCTGACAAAATAATTGCATATTTGGAAAAGCTTTATGCAACAGTTGAAGAGACTAATCCTGAAGATGCTGATGAGATTCTAGCTGATATTGATGAGATGATCGGACAGGTTGAAGATGCAAAAGCTGTACTTGAGGATCCTGACGCTACAAAAGAAGAGATTCTGGCAGCTAGGGAGCAAATCAAGGATATTTGGGCTTCAATCAAATTTAAGGCAAAACTTCATGCTGCAAAGATAGTCAACAAAAGGATTGCTGGAATAATAGTCAAGTCTGAAAAGCTTGGTGAAAGGCTTGATAATAAGCTGGCTAAGATGGAAGAGGATGGCCTTGACATCAGCGGCATTGAGCCATTGGTTGATGAGTTTGATGCACTTGTTGAATCAGCAAGAGAAAACTATGAAGCAGCTTTAGAAAAGCTTAGAGAGGCTAAAGAATCAATACCTCCAGACACTGATTTGATCAGAGAGGCTCAGGACCTAATCAAATCTGCAAAAGATGATCTTAAAGATGCTCATGTCACACTGAAGGACATTATCAGGGCTATCAAAGATGCAGATGGTGACCTGGATCTTCCTGATGATCAAGATGAAACCACAACAACCACAATGGCTGAGACAACTACTACAACTGAAGAGATAACAACCACTACTGAAGCTGAAACAACTACAACCACAGAAGCAGAAACCACTACCACAACAGAGGAGACAACAACTACAACAGAATCAGTTTGAGCGTATGTGCATAGCTTAGATTATTGCTGTTAATGAATAGAATGGGTTTTTTCCGTTTAGTCTCCATGTGGAGATTAAGGTCATCATTTTAGCCAGAATTTCTGCTCCGTCTTGATTTCGTAAGGTTCCTATTATTTTTTTGA
>JBDROB010000001.1:0-28379 GCA_043810355.1 Candidatus Woesearchaeota archaeon | reverse complement strand
ACTATCTTTAATAGTGCCAGTTATTGTCTCACTATGCATGTCCAAACCAGCATATACTTGCATTTGTTCCATAAAATCACCTCCTTAATCATAAATAAACATCCGGATTATAAGAATTCTCATCACTTCACTGGACATTCTCACGCAAGGTTTATAAATATCTAAAATATTCGAAATATCTATGGAAATCTACAAATGATTTCCTAGATGCGAAAAAGCTTTTGCTTTTTTTAGTATATTCAGAAAATGAATGATAAAATAATTGTATTTCAGGATAAAAGGATCAGGAGAGTTTGGAATAATGATGAATGGTGGTTTGTAATAGAAGACATTGTATTTGCACTGACTGATTCTAGTAACACTAAAGGTTATATCAAAGATATGAGGCGTCGTGATGAAGAACTATATAAAGGGTGGGGGCAGATTGCCACCCCCCTTGGATTTAAAACTGAAGGTGGCAGACAAAAGATAAACTGTGCTAATACCGAAGGAATTTTCCGTATAATTCAATCAATTCCATCACCAAAAGCAGAGCCTTTTAAAAAATGGCTAGCTAAAGTTGGGTATGATAGGGTTAAGGAGATAGAAAATCCAGAACTGGCACAAAAAAGAATGAAAGAAATCTTTAAGGCAAAGGGTTATTCTGATGAGTGGATTGAAAAAAGAGTGAGAGGTATTGCAGTAAGGCAGGAATTGACTGATGAATGGAAACAAAGAAACATTAAGAATATTGAGTTTGGAATCCTTACTAACCAAATATCAAAAGCCACTTTTGGAAAAACTGTTGAAGAATATAAAAAACACAAAAGCCTTAGTAAAGAGAATCTAAGAAACCATATGAATGATCTAGAGCTAATATTTAATGTGCTTGGAGAAAAGGTGACTACTGAGATAACTAAAAGCAAGGATGCCAAGAATTTTCCCAGGTGCTCTGATGCTGCACAAGAAGGGGGAGATGTAGCAGGCAGGGCAAGGATTGACGCTGAAAAAAGAATCGGTAAACCAATTGTTACTGATGAAAATTTTATTTCAGAACCTGAAAAAATAAAAAGATTAAGAAATAAGAACAGAAAAGTCATAAATTAATAGAATAAAGACAAACCCTTTTTATCTCTTTATTATTTATCAAGGTATCCTTCTCAATTGTTTAAGAAGATAATTATTGTCATCATCCTTGATCTTCTCGACCTTTTCTTCAATCTTGATAGGTTTATCCTTATCCACCTCTGTTATTCCTACAGTTCCCATCTCTTCCTTTAGTTTCAATTCTACAGTTGACATCTCCTCTTCATTCAATTGTTTTGGTTTCCAATCCAGATTAAGACCGTCATTCTCTGTCCTTGGCACAATATGTATGGAAAGATGAGGGTATTTTTGTCCTGCTGCAATCCCATTTTCAATGATAATGTTTGTTCCCTGTATGTTCATTATCTCAAACAATGAGCTTGATATCTTGTTTGCTAATAAAAACATTTCAGAAATATCCTTGTCAGGGGCTTGCTCCAGTATTGGATAATGTTTTTTTGGGATGATTATTGTATGGCCGTGAAAACTTGGCTTTTGGCTTAGTACTGAAAAGAATGTTTCATCCTCATAGATTTTTAGCTTGCTCTTGCTCAGTTTGCATAACTCACAGTCATCTCCCATCAGATCCTCCCTGCCAAGAGATCAGCAATATCATTCAGGTCTGCCTTTTCTTTTTTTTCCTTTGATTCCTTATTATTTTGTTTTGAAATTTTATATTCCTTTTTCACAGGCTTTTTTTTAGCTTTTTTCCTGGGTTTTTCCTTTACTTCGGCTCTCTGGACTTTTTTTGGCTTTTCTATCTCGACCTCATCAGCTCCGCCTAATTCTTCCTCCAGATGACTTTGTTTCTCATCCCTATCTTCTTCATCATCTTGAGCCTCTTCAACCTCATCATCTTCCTTATCTTCTTCAACATTTTCTTTATCTAGATCTGAATCATCTTCCTTTTCTTCCTGTTCTAATTCTTTTACTCTCTGCTGACGTTCTTCTTCATCCTTTTCTTCTTCCATATCCTCTTCTTGACTGTCTTTGTCACTATCATCTTCATTTAATCCAGCTGGACTTACTATCTTTTTTCTTAATGCATCCAATAATATCATCTGGTCTTTCTCTGATATATTTCCTGGCTTCAGCTCAATCCCAAGCTTGTCTCCCTCTGCTCTTGGAATGATATGCATGATGAAATGCTGGGCTCTCTGACCTGCTGCTGTCCCATTTGCAATAAAGATGGTTGTTCCCTCGACTTTCAATGTTTTCAGGACAGATCTTGATAATTGCTTTGCAATAATCCCCAGATATTTCACTGTACTCTCAGGAATCTGTGGCATGATTGAATAATGCTCTTTTGTCAGAACTAGTATATGACCTGGATTTGCTGGATTTATATCAAGGATTGCAACAACCTTGTCATCCTCATAGATTTTTTTTGACTGGACTTTTCCGCTGATTATATGGCAGAATATGCAGTTCTTTTTCTGAAATTCTCTTAATTCTTCTGGAGACATCTTGCTGAGCTTTTCCTGCATTTCCTGAACTTGCTCAGGTGTCATCTGCTCTCCTCCTCTACCATCAGGTATTTGTTGTCCTTCTCCTGCCATATTGTTTCCCAATATTCTGTTTTATTTAAATTTTTGGTAATGATAAACAAAACCATAAACGCGATAACCAAAAAATATGATTTCTTTGAATTCTCAGATGATTTTTTATAAAAATTTCCGAAAACTTTATATACTAATAAGTTAGTTTATTTAAAAAAATCAATATAATTATTAAAATAAGTTTAATTAACTAACTTATTTTTGGTTATTGATTAGATAAAAAAAGTGATTGAATGACGAGAATCAACATAGAGATTAAGGACGAGATTCATAAAAAAGCTAAATTGAATGCTCTTCTTCTCAACAAGACTTTGATTGAATATATCAATGAAGCTATTGAGGAGAGGAATAACAAGACAAAAGGTGGTATGCCAAAATAGATTTATTATAGTTTTTTAGGAGAAAAACCCAGGAAAAAGAGGTAAATTTGTTCCAGGAAAAAGAGGTGAACTTTTACTAAAAATTCAAGATTAAACCTTGAATTTTAGTATCCTAAAGATCCATTTGGTGGATTTTTAAGATTTCTGGAAAGAATTAATTAAAAAAAAGAGGTAAAAATGGAGATGAAAACAAGACTTAGTGGAAAACCAAGAAAAAAAGGTATATTCCATTCCAGATCAATTTTTAATACCTTGTTTTCACGAATAATCCTCACTTACCTAGCGATAGCTATAATGATTTTTGCTAATGTCGCTTTTGCCAGTCAAAATAATGGAGACCCCTCCTTGGTCTACGATTTCCAAGCCAGCCAAGCAATAGGGCTTGGCTCTTTTGGGAAACTGTCCCCTGTCACAAATGAAAATATCTATACTAAAGAAGACAAGACTGCATTATTGACTGCAACTGATACAATTGTCCCAGTTCAAGGCAGAGTCTATTATAATGGTGATAATTATAATGGGAACAATGTCAATGTATGCATCGACACAACCTGCAACAATGGTGTGACTGCAGCAAATGGAATATTCAACACTGATATTAACTTCACTCTAGAAGATCCTCACTCACCTCATACAGTCACAGTCACAGTTAATGGAACTGAAATGATCAACAAGGAATTCTATCTTGCAGGTGGGCCTCAGGGTGATTTATTAATAAACGGAATATTGAATGTGACTTCTAATATAATTACTGGTGAAGATTTGAAATATGAAAGAAGCTTAATACGTGGAAGTGTTTCACACCAAACACAACATATCAACATGAATTGTGGAGAAGGTGCAAGTTCTTGTAACCAAGTGATATGGCAGAAAATAATGACAATACAGGCAGTTAGCACTACTACATCTGGACTAAGAGCAGAAATAACTTTTACAGGAGGTACAGAATCACTAGACAAATATACAGCTTATTTTACATTTGCAGCAAGGCCTTTAGGAGCTAATTTTCAGGATAAGTCATGGAGTTATTATATTATAGGCAAGACTGGAGAGAAAATACGAGTAATAAACACAACAGAGAATAATATAGAAGTCTATGCAAGGGCAAATAGTTATTGGCCAGGGAGATTTATTACAAGCTTAGACTATATTTCAACTGGTGCAATGCCTGTAACTTTAGAAAGTGTTTCAAATTATACAAACAACCCAGCAAGCTTAGGAACAATAATCGAGCCAGAAAACACGACAACCCAATCTTTTAATATTCCAACAGGCAATGTTGGAATCGGAACAACTGCTCCAGGTTTCAAATTAGATGTTGCCGGACAAGTGAATGCAAGCGGACTGTGCATAAATGGAGTCTGCCAAACAGACTGGACAAGTGCAGGAAAATGGTCAGATGGAGTTTCTCCAGGAGACATTTATTATGATGGCGGAAAAGTTGGTATAAACACAACAGATCCTCAAACCATACTGCACTTAAAAGGTGAGGATTTAGGGGTTAATTCAAGCAATTTTATGAATGATATGACTGAATTGATAATTGAAAGTAAAGACTCTGGATTAGAGCTCATATCAAGTGATGATGAAATATGGGGATCAAAACTATCATTCGCAGAAGTTGATGCAGGAGTAGTCAATAATAAATGGGGCATATTAAGACAGGCAACAACTGGAGGAGATGGTTCTTTAAGATTTACTTATGGAACCAATAACTTTGTTAATCAGAATCCCTCTTTATTGATTATAAATAACACTGGAAATGTTGGAATTGGGACAGATGATCCAGGAGAAAAATTAGAAGTAAATGGAACCATTAAAGCAATAAACAATGATTTCTCAGGTACTCTTGGTGGAAGTTTGAATCCAGATATTGCCAATAACATATTACACATTGATGTAGGTGGATCTGGTCATGCTGATGCTGATATCTGGTTAGGAGACCTGATTTCTTCTGCTAATGATATCATTACTTTAGGAAATCTTGGAATCGGAGAAACTAATCCAACAAGCAAGCTTCATGTTAAAGGAGTAGGAGGATCATTTCCTCAATTGAATATTGAGAATACTGCAGTTGATGGAACATCTGGAATTCGATTGATTGCTAAAAACGATACAAGTGTCTGGGATATAATGAATTTCTGGGCAGATGGAAGATTTTCAATCAGAGACAATATAGCTGATATAGAAAGGTTTGTGATATCAGAAACAACAGGAAATGTTGGGATTGGTGTTACAGATCCAATAGTGAACCTTCATATTGCCAAAGATTATAATGTCTCTATCAGGATTGAGGATACAAACGCATCTGAATACACAACCTTCACCCAAAGGCAATTTGACGGAGACTTTGAGATCAGCAGATTAGGGTCTGGAGGAGTCGACATCGCAATCCAGCCAGATGGAGATGTCATTTTCAATGCTGGAACAGTGGGAGTGCTGCAGCCAAACCCTAACAATTCATATGCAATCGACATAAATGGCAAGCTCAATGCAGAACAAGTATGCATTGACGGAGACTGCAAGCCTGATTGGGAATCTGTTGGAGGAAAATGGTCAGATGGAGTTTCTCCAGGAGACATATATTATGATAGTGGAAATGTGGGGATTGGGACTAATGACCCAAAAGCAAAGCTTGATGTGAATGGAACTGTAAAGATAGGGGATGACAGCGCTTATCAGCAGGGTTTAGGCTGGGTTGATCTAGGAATAGCAGGAAGCGGAGTTGGTACAGCTAACTCTGGAAATATTATTCTTACAGACATTTCTGATAACAAGAGTTGGGGTATTTTTCAGAGAGGTGATTCTGATACAGGCAATGACAATGATTTTGCATTACACCATTATGATGGAAGCGCATGGACAAAACATTTCACAATTGAACCAAGTGGAGAGGTTGGAATAGGAACAGATAACCCAACAAAAAGTCTCCATGTGGAAAGCGATAAACCTGGAACAATCCTGGCAAAAAGCACCAACAGCACAACATACGGTGGTATTGACATAAGAAATGACAATGATGCATACTTCCTAGTAGGAGTATCAGGCTCTGCTAACCCAACAGTAACCAACCGAAATAATGGAGTCCTGGTTGCACAAAACGGAATAACAATAAACACAAACCTCTCAGCTGGCCTCGAACCAGACCACATCTTCGCAGCAGATGGAAATGTTGGAATAGGCACAGCTGTCCCAAAAGCAAAGCTTGATGTGAATGGATATGTAAAAATAGGAAATGATAGCGCATATCAGCAGGGTTTACTTTGGGTTGATTTAGGAATAGCGGGAAGCGGAACAGGTGCAGCAAATTCTGGAAATATATTATTTACAGATACAGCCAATAATAAAACATGGATGATTTCACAAAGAGGTGACAGTTCTCCGGATGGAGGCAGTCCGAATGATTTTGCATTACATCATTATAATGGAACTACTTTTTCAAGGTTATTAACAGTTAACATAAATGGAAGTGTTGGAATCAGGGAGGCAAGTCCTCAGAAGAGTTTGCATATTGATAATGATGGAAATGGAGAGTCTGGCATAAGGCTTTCACAGTTTAATAATTATATTGGACTTAATATGTATGTTGCTGCTGGAAGCGGGCACGCATATTTTGATAGGGATATTGATGATGCGAGTTATAATACTTATTTTAGGTTTAGAACATCAGGAACTCCTGTGAATGTCTTAACTCTTTTAGGAACAGGCAAGGTTGGAATAGATACAACAGCCCCAATCGCTGCACTCCATGTAAACGGCAGCATATTCGCTTTAGGTGGGTCTGGTGATGTCAATGGGGATAGTTTCGTTGATTCAACTGATATGAACCAAGTTGGAAATTATTTAATAGGGTCAGCAACTCCGTCTATGAAAAATTTATCTGACTCAGATATTGATGGAGATGGATTGATAACATACAATGATTATTATTCAATTAATGACCATACATTAGGTAGAAGAGATATTAAAGATATAAAGAATAAAATCAATCAGTATGGAATGATTACATTTGGGTCTGGAGCTGGTACAAAAGGGTTTTATCTCACACCAAATGTGGGTATAGGGACATTTACCCCAACAGCAACACTTGATGTAAATGGTAATGCTAGTATTGGTAGTAATTTGTATGTAAATGGAAACATAAACCTCGCTTCAGGTAAGGATGTATGCATCCAAGGAGGAAATTGTTTAAGCACAGTCGACACCAACGCTGGCACGATATGTCCAGATAATCAATTCCTCAATGGTGATGGCTCTTGCGATGCTGGATTCCTTGATGCTGATGGTATTGATGATGACCAGCCAGACAATGATGCAGAAGTGCCAAATGCAATAACTGTGGCTGGCGGATCTCTCGGGAGCAACACAATCACAGCAGGATCAGCTTGGACTCTTGGAGGAACTTTAAACATTGACTCAAACACATTGGTTGTTGATGGTGCAAATAACAGAGTAGGAATCGGAACTGCAACTCCTGGAGCAAAGCTTGATGTAGCAGGAAATATCCAGTCATCAGGGGATTATTATGGAGGCGCAAGGTTATATCCAGCCTATACAACAAATCCTTCTGCAATGATAGACGGATCAACTGCTGGTCAGCTCAATATAAATGCACCAAGTTATGTCACATTTTATGTCAATGGCGCTGAGCAATTATCAGTAGCCGGTAATAAAGTCTATACCCAACCAAATGTTAAAGTTGGATTGGGAATTAGTAATCCAGAAACAAGATTGCATACTGAGGATGCAACAGCAGCAAATTCAAAAGTAATATTCAGGACAACTGATACAGGAGCAAATCCGCAGGAACTATCCCTTGAGCATATAAGCGTAAGCCCTGCTGCCGGAGACAATATAGGCAGGATTTTGTTTGTGGGAAATGACTCAGACAATACAGTAAAAACATTTTCATCAATAGAGTCAAGATATATGGGAAGCGGAAGCTCAAAATTGTACATAAACAATAGACAACAAAACAATATTAACCCTCAAATAACAATTGACGGCACTGCAGGAAATTCATTAGTAAGCATAGGTCCTGAATCTGGTGGAGGCTGGATTACAAATTTCAGAATTGGCCATGGAGGATTATGTGTTGGGTATAGCGGTTGTACTTCTCCAGGATTAGGCAGTGCGAGCTTTGATGAAAGGATAAATGTAGGAGACAACTCTGTCCAATCCCTAACAAAAAATATTACAGGTGTTTATGAGCCAGATATAAGAATAGTTTCTACAAATCAAATAAATGCATCAAGAATTGAGATGAGCGAGACTGCTGCTGGTAATGGATATGGAGCAATGCTGGCATACTCAGACACGATAATTGATGGAATCGGAATTTATATCTATGAGAGTTATAATCATACAAACAACATAAGGATTACTTCCACTGGATTAATTACACCAAAAAATCTAGATGTTGGTGGAGCTGTCTCAACAGGAAATGGAGGCATTAAGTGGAAGACTTTCAGTGGTACCACAGATGGGATTGGCACTGCAAATTTTGCTCATGGTTTGACTGGCTCTAAAATTATTGATGTGAGATGTAGTGTAGAACATACAACAGGCAATTTTTATCCTGTGATTAGAGATAGTACTAGATTTACTGAAATGTTTTGGAATACAGTCAACATTTACTTTGACAGTAATGACATTAATTTTTACAATAGCCCATATAGATGTAACGCCGTTTATGTAGAATAAATACAAATGAAACAAAAAAACATCTTTTTAACATTGTTTTTTATTTTTTCCTTAGATTTAGCTCCAGCTAATATTTTTGATTATATAACTCATATTAATTTTGATTATATAATTCATATTGGTATAGAGAATATGACAGTTGGTATATGATGTATGGCAATACAGAGTTTAGGATAATGGAAAAGATTTACCTTAGTCCAGGCATTCATAAGAGAGAACTCTCAAAACAGCTTAAATTAGGAATGCCTTCAATAGATTATGGAATTAGAAAGGTGGATAAATTGTTGATAAAGAAAAGATCAGGAAATCAGATTAAATACTTTCTTGATTATTCAAAAGAGGCTATTACTTCAGTCATTTATGCCATTGAACACAATAGGCTTGATAGGCTTCCAATGAAGATTAAGATAGCTGTAAGAGACCTCCTGAAAGAGATCAAGGACAAGCCCTTAATTGCAGTAATCTTTGGATCTTATGCAAAAGGTGATTACACAAAAGAGTCTGATATAGACATCCTCTTAGTCTTTCAAAAGATAGAAAACACCAAAGAACTGGAAAATACAGCAAAGAGAATAAGCATGAGGACAAGCACAGAATTAAATCCAGCTTATTTGGATTATGATTCCTTTAAGGATTCGTTTCATGACAGTACAAAGAAGTTTTTTAAGAACCTAAAAGATGACAGGTTGTTTGTTGCAGGAATTGAATGGTGGAGGCAGCTAGAAGATGAAGAAGCCTGACTGGAAACTCTGGATGAAGGATAAGAAAGAATGCAGGAAATGGATTGATAATTATATCAAGAAGAAAATTTTAAGAAAAACCAAAGAGGAGTCCAGATTGTACTTAAAGAAATCTGACCACAACCTTAATTTTGCTAATTGGATTATTGAGAAACATAAGGATGACATCCCTGCCCTATTTGACAAAGAGACATTTTACGACTGGGCAATCAGCATTTATTATTATGCAATTTATCATGCTGCCCTGTCCCTAATAAGCAGGGAAGGGTACACATCAAAGAATCACTCAGCAACTCTTTGTTTCCTGATATATTATCATTACCATTCAGATAAATCTCTCACTAATGAAGATGTGGAGCTTGTTGCCAGCTCATTAAGCAAAGAAGATATTGAGACTGTAGGGTTTTCCAAGGATTTGAGAGAAAAAGCCTGTTATGATATTCATGAGTCATTTGAAAAAGAATTATCCCAAAATATCCGTGGTCAGACTATAGATTTTGTCAACAAAATCAAAGAGATGTTAGAGCAATGAAAAAGAACAATCTAATAACATTGTTTTTGATCTTTTCATTAGCTTTAGCTCCAATTAATGCTATTGCTGATGAAAATGATGTAGAGCAAGCTTTCACAAGCTCTGCCAATTCAGTAGAATTAGGAAACTTTGCAAAGATAACTCCACTAGAAGATGATGGGATTCAGGCAAAATCAGAAAGACAGAATTTATTGTCGACATTGTCAAATGATATCGACTCAAACAACAGCATTGCATTGACTGTCGGATCATCTGGAGAAGGTGAATCTGGAAGCTATAACGGGACATTTGTGATTGACCAGCCATCAGGATATTATATTGATACAAGTCTTAATCAAAATTATTTGCCATTCATCTATTTGATCGATCCTAATGAGACACAGCAGCTGAATTGCACTGTCATCAATTCAGTATTGCAGAGAGGCACATGCGTAAACTCAACAAAACTGGATTCTACTGCACTTGACTCTAACAATCTAAATTCATACATTGACAGCTCTTATGAAAGTTTCTGTGATGCAACCTTAGCTACCTTGACTTTGACTGACTGCATCAATTCATCATTGACAGAAACTAACACATATAATTCTACAATCAATTTAAGTATATCAGACCTTTCAACAGTTGACAACTCAATTATTTCCAGCTCAAATTTCACCTTATCAATTATCCTAGACTCAACAATAATAAATTCAACCCTAAGCGAATGTAATGTTACTGATTCATTCGTCTCGCAGACAGACTGCACTCTATCAGAAATAATCAATTCAACAATTGACTGTCCTAACAGGATAAATATCGAGAATGGTGTTCTGCTTGACAATATCCTTCAATCTGGTGCAATCCATTACGGTGGATTGACTTATGGAACAGGGGCTAATGTTGGAGAGATATGTTCTACTGCTCCAAAAATTAATATCATCACACCAATTGCAGGGCAGGTTGTTGGTAACATGACAAATGTCATTGTCAACACTTCTGCAAACAACACTCCTCAATTATTCATAAGAAATGAACCAACTGGAAGAAATATGACATTTAATTACAGCTCTATCTGGTATTATTCATGGAACACCTATGAATATCCTGATGGCGACACTAATATCAAGGCAAAAGACTTTGATTATTATGGAAATCCAGGAGAGGATTCAAGGGATGTGATTGTTGACAACACTCCTCCTGTAATAACCATCACAAGTCCAACTGAGATGATCACTGCCTTGCAGAATATTGTATTGTCAGGATCAATCATTGACCAGACCACTTATGTGAGAGAAGCTAATTATTCTATATTGAATGAAACAGGGTCAATCACTGAATCTGGACCATTAACATTGACCGGCAATTCATTCTCAAAACAAGTTACTCTTTCAGAATTCCAGAACAACACAATAATTGTTTGTGCTGTCGACCATGAGAATGTCAACAACTCTGCCTGCTTGCAGAAGAACATAACCCAGAACACTGGAGCTCCTTTTGCAGAGATACTTGCTCCTCCAAATAATACTATCACTGATCTGCCAAATATAAATGTCACTACAAATGTTTCAAATGCAGTTGTTGCATATCTCTTTGTGAATGGAATTGCATTGACTTCTCCTATAGAAAAGAATGGGACTGGCATATACCAGGCATCATTGACACAAGGATTGAACCAATTGCAGATTCAGGCCATTGGCGAGACTGGTGTTTCTGGTTTCTCTGAGATTGTAAATGTATATTACAGGCCAGAACTTCCTCCATCAATCGGAGACTTTATCTCCAATCTCAATCTAGTGAGAAACGGGACTACAGTTGAATTCAGTTTCCAAGGAGCCTCACTAGACTATAATGTCACAGTATTCACAATACTGCTAAACGATAATATCCCAACATTAGACCTAAATTATGTCGGAAACGGATGGTACAACAATTCAATGCTTGTGAACTCATCCCAGCCAGACGGGCCAAAGACAATTTTCATGAATGCTTCAATAAATAGTTCATATAATTACACAGCTTCAGTTGTAATCACTCTTGACAATACTCCTCCTGTTGGATCGATCAAGATCAATAATGATGATGAGCAGACATCAAATGTCTTGGTTGACCTCCAGATGGTATATCTTGACAATTATGGTGTCAAAGAGTGCAGGCTGAGCAACTATCCTTTTGAGTCTGAATCATCTGGACAGTCTTTCAGCTTTTCTGAAGATTTTGCTGATGAGGATAATATTGACCTCAACTTGACTGCTGATATAAATGCAAAGATTATTCCTGGAACAGGTGTACAACTTTATGAAGAGCAGATTCTTCTTCAGAGTGCGATGATAAACACTAATATCTACACGCTTCAAGTAAATTATCATGATTACATGAATGCAACATTGTTCAATGACACTTTTGAATTCAAGTTTGTAGACACTTCAAATGTGACAGATGCAACTTTCTGCATTGAATCAAGCTCAGAGAACATATCATCACCTCTAGACTTTTATATATACAATGGATCAAACTTCACATTAAAGACAAGCTACTCATTTTCAGCTGCTCCATCATTGTATTGCTTCTCTTTGGTCGAAGATGAACTAAACAAGTCTGCTGGCAGCGAATTCATTGTCAAGGCAAACCATTCAGATAATGTATCAGTCGAATACATCAACCATATATATCTGATTAACCAGACCAACAGCACAACCAGGTATCAGGCACAGAACAATATTACCTCAAAGACTGTTGTCACAACCTTGTTGGACATATCAACTGCAACAATGTTTGCTGAATATGACATCCCAACACAGGATTATTTGCAGGACAAGCTCAATTCAACCTTGAATGAGACAAACATGTCTGATAATGATTCAGTCACTATTGAAATCCCAAGGAGCGCAACAATATTAGATGCAGAATTTGATATTCAAGGTATTAATCTTACAAATGCAACTCTGAAAATATTGAACACAACTATATGGTCTGTGAATGGGACCTTTAACAGTCAGGCAACTTTGCAGAACATAGAGGATGAGATCTCTGACTTTATTGATAATAATTGTTCAGCTGATAATTGCACTATTCCAGTCACTTTAAGTGCAGAGAATGGATCCCTTGAGATTGGAAATCTCAGCATTTTATATTCTTTAGATATTGGAATAATCAAGTTTTTCATGGCTTCAGATGGTATCAATTTTGAACAAGTGATATCAGATGAACCACATACATTTTCAAATATTGGTAAGACACTAAAATGGAAAGCTGTGATCCAAACTTCAAATAACACTTTGACACCTACACTAACTTCAGTTGATATTTTAAGCTCAGGCACTCCTTGGGAGCCTTGCACCAGCCAGAAGGTCTGGAAGCTGATTGACACTGCTATTGGTATAGAGGAGAGGACTGTATATTACCAGATAAAAGATAATGTCGGCTGGATCACAGATGTCAATGATACAATCCTCTTGAATAAGACATCTGAGATACTTGATTGGACTGCTCCAGTCAATCTTACAATATGGGTGGATGAATGGACTAATAGTGAAGATACTCTTGAAGCCAGATGGCGTGCTTTTGACCGTGAATCAAAAGTATTTTACCAGTACAGGATCTATCATGAAGGCAGCCAGATCTATCCTTCATCTGGATGGCTTGACGCTCCTGACTATGGCCAGGCAGAATTTGTCTCTGTCAACCTGTCTGAAGAGATTGATCATACTCTTGGAGACGGTGACAGGTATTATTTTGAAGTTAGGGCATTGAACTCTTATTATATAAACTCAAGCCCTGTCATGTCTGATCCAATTGGAGTTGACAGGGATCCTCCTGAAATGCCTGAGAATCTTGTGTCTAGTTTCATCCTTAATGGATGTGTCAACACTAGCATAGGCAATTTTGAATGGGAAGAGCCTGATGACAATGGCGATTCTGGCATAAGAGGATACAGTTATATCATCACAACAGATATCAATGCCACTCCTGATGAGACTCCAGAGGGTGATCCTTATAATCTTGACCAGTTCCTTTCATTAAATGTCTCTGGATTGAGTGATAATCTTTATTATTTCAAAGTCAGGGCTGTTGACAATGCAGGAAATGGTGGAGACACAGCAAATTGGACTTTCCATGTTGACACAATAAGACCAGGCCCTCCTCAGATTGAGGATTACGAGCAATATGCAAACTTATCATCCCTTAACCTTGATTGGATCGCTTCGCAGGATGGAAGAGGTTGCGGTATTGATTATTATAAAGTAATGGTCTACAATGATTCTGATCTTTCAATTTTTGAAAAAGATCAGTCAACATCTGACAATTCAACCTCGCTCACAATTACTGGTTTGGCCCAGGAAGAGACTTATTATTTTGTAATATATGCATATGATAATGCTGGATGGGAAAGCCTTCCTTCCTCAGTGATGCAAGGAGGTATTGACACAACTAATCCAACTATTATATGGATTAAGCCAATTGGTCTGATTGCAACTCTAACTCCAACAATTGCCTATACAACAAGTGAGGATGCAGAATGCTGGCTTAATGGCACATATGCTATGTACCACTCAAATTCAACCTATCATGAGAGAAGAGGTCCTCCTCTTGGTGGACCTGGCTCATTATATGCTGAATGTTTTGATATTCCAGTCAGGAATCCTGGTCACAACCAACCAGGAGAACAATACACAGTTGACTTAAATGCAAATGTAAGTAGTGTTATTATTGATTCAGATAATCCATTCTATATTGGAGAAGAAGTCATTATAGATGCTACATTAAAAAGCGGTGGCTCTCCCATTCCAATCGGTGAGATCAAGAAATCAAGGGTTGAAGTCTTCTTTGATGGAAAACCTTTGGATGAATTTGGATGGAGTGATAAGGGAGCAGGCGAATACCAGATTACATTTGACTCCCCTCTGGCAGAAGGAATATATAATATCACTGTCAAGGTTGATGGCAGTATATCTAATCTTCATCAAATCAATATTACTGAACTGCTGCTGACAATGACTTACACCTCTGATTTCACAGATTCAAGTGATAATATCATTTATAGTGATATAGGTAATCATACAATTGGATTTGCATCAGATTCGTCTAAAGTTGTTTCAGATGGTGACACAATGAATGCAGGAACATCTGACGGAGTCAGCTATATCTTTGTCACAAAAAAAGGCTCAAACCTAAAGCAGAGGAATGCATATCTGAGAGACAAGGAATTCAGTGATTTCATCAATCCTTCATTCGGCTATGAGATTGAGAAAGAAATGTATGTCCTAAACACCCAATTGGCTTATGATGATATTGTCATCCAAGGAGCTAGGGAGCAGGTTCCTAGCGGCAGATACAACTTGATAATCAGGAACCTCGGGCTTGATGAGGATGGCAACACAATAATTGAGGTTGATATTACATAGGACACCTAAGATGGAAATTAAAGATGGAAACAAAGCATGATGAAAAGCAAAAAAGCCCAATTTTACATTTTGATAGCAGTGATTTTGGTAGGTATCGCTTTTTCAATTGTCCAGGCTTCAGAGACATTCAAGGAGCCAGACCAGTTGTTCAACCAGCTTGCAGAAAACCTTGAAAAAGAGTCGTCAAATATGGTAAATAACGCAATCTATGAGGAAAATGTTGTTGAGGATGAGTATAATCCTTTTTTCATCAGTTTCATCAAGTTTGCAAAGACTCGTGACCCTAAATTTGAGGCACTCTACATTTTGAAAAACAAGGATAAGATAACAATATACAGTGAGATAAAGGACACTGTTGTGCTAAAGGATGGAGGATCAAGTATAAATATATTTTATCAAGGCACTAGATCAATCACAGATAAGGATGTTGTCACATTGAACTACAATAATATTGATTATGATTTCAAATTCAATCAAAAAGATGTTCAGTTAAAGATATTGGTGACCTCAAGAAAAAGTGATGACTTGAGGATAAGACTGATCAATTTGAGCTGATGGTCATATAGAAGAAAAAATCAGATAAAAGAAATTAAGAAAATTCAAGATGAAAAGAAATATTGAAGGTAAAAAAGCAGCATACATCTGGATTTCATGGGTTTTGCTATTTGCATTTGCAGTAGCTATGAGTGCATTGATGTATAATTGGATATTTGGCTATACTAAATCAGCAACTTATGAGATTGAGAAGAGGACATTTGATGCTCAAGAGTGTGAATTTGTCAGCATTGGCATAAATAATGTCTGGCAGGACACAAAAAATTTATATATTGACGTCTCCAATAGGAATAATTTAAATATAGATAAAGTTATAGTCAGATTATACAATATATATGGGGAACCCATAGAGCCCCTTAGGGAAAAAAGAGTCAGTATCAAACCTAATGGCGTTAAGTCTATTGACATCCAGAAGGATGGAGTGGTGTTTAGGGTAGAAGTGATTCCAGTCACTTTCAAGAAAAAGGTTGAGATCATCTGCAGTGAAAAGCTGGCAAGGATAGAGGATATTGAGTTCAGGTGATGATCAGGATTAAGTAAAAAGATTATATTCATCAATAAAATGAAAAAGAGGTAAAAAAGAATGAAAAAGAGGTTTAGCAAGAAAGGCGTTTCTCCCTTGATAGCCACAGTCCTCCTTATTTCATTTGCAGTAGCTCTCGGAGCCATTGTAATGAGCTGGGGCAGGAATTATGTACAGGATGTTTCTGAAGATACATATGGTTTTAGTGCTGAGCTGAAATGTGATGATGCGATCATAGATATTGTTAATATTGGCGGTAAAAAAGATATATGTTATACAGGAAACTCAATCCAATTCACTCTCGAGAATAATGGGATGCAGATTATTGATCTAAAATTATCTATTGTTGGAGAAGATGGTGTATCCAATGAAGTATTAGGTTTAACTGATCCTCTTGATAGTGGTATGGTGTATAAGCATCCCCTCACTGCTTTGACAAATGCTGTTGGAACAATCAACCAAATCAAGATAATCCCTGAGATTATGGTTGATGGCCAGAACCATTATTGTATTTCAAGTGCTGAAGAGATTGATCAGATTTTAGAGTGTTCGTAAAGTCATGAAATAATGAAAAAGGTTAATATGAAGATATTTGAGAAAAGAAAACCAACATTTTTTGAATTTGCCTTGCTAATCATAGGCTTGGCTGTTTTTGCTATTGGATTCATTGTTATCAATAGCCTGTACAATCAACAAGGATATGTTACATGGGATCTTGTGATTGCATCATTGCTTTGGCTGATATTACTGTTCCATCTCATACTTGCTAGTTCCAGCCAAGATATTAAAGAAGAGCTTGGAATACTTATTCAAAAGACAAATGTGGAGATAAAGCTCCTCAGGAATGATATTAACAAGAACAAGAGAAAGGGTATGTTAAGATGAAAAATGTAAAGTTTTTACAGAACAAGAGAGGTGTCTCGCCTCTGATTGCAACAGTGCTTTTGATAGCATTTGCAGTAGCCCTTGGCGCAGTTGTTATGAACTGGGGAAGGGAGTATATTGAAGACACCCAGAAAGATGTTGAGATCAAGTCTGCCCAGACTTCAGCGTGCATAATCGATGTCTCCTTGTCTTTGGTCAAGATAAGTGACAAGCCTTGTTATGAAAGGACTGCAGATGGTTCAGATAACATTTTCCATGCTATAATAGAGAATGGAGATAGTACTGAACTGACTGGTTATAAGATCACTTTTATCGGAGATGAAGAAACAATTGGAAACAATGGAATATTGACTCATGAGATTAATGATTCAATAAAGCAGGCAGAGATCATCTCTGTAGATGTTGAGTATGGAAACTTAGATGCTACTATCATTGATATTGTAAAGATTGTCCCTAAACTTAAGATATCAGGAGCAGGAGGTGAGACTTTCTGCACTCAGAGTGCTATTGAGATTGAGGATATTAGGGACTGCTCATAAAAAAATCATTTGAGGTGATAAAAAATCAAGATTAATTGGTGAGATAAAGTAACAACAGCCAAAAGTTGACTGATTGTAAATTTGATAATTGGAGGTTAAAAAAATGAGGAAAAGAATGGGAAAAAAAGGTGTATCACCTATAATTGCTGTTGTGCTGCTGATAGCAATAGTAGTAGGACTAGGAGCAGTGCTGATGACAATATCCCGGAACTTTATGACAGAAACCGAAGAAAACATAGTTAAGAAGACAGAGCTGATGAAATGCTCTACAGATGTCCAGATTAATTTAATTGACAAAGTCGAAGAAACTGTTGCAGGTACAACATATGTTATTACACTTGAGGCAGGCCCATACATAGATGTTGATGAGTTGATTGTGACTGGAATTGGATCTACTGATGTTTTAACTGCTACCACTGACTTTACTCCATTAGCAAAAAGTAGAATAGGTCAATATACTGCTACATTTGCCTCTTCTATAGGCACAATGGAAATGCTGAAGATAGTTCCAAGTTTCAATGGAGCTAATGGTGTTGCTATCCCATGCCCTCAGGCAGGTATAGAAGTCAATTATAATGAGATGACTACAACAACAGTTCCATAAGAATTTGATTAGCAATTATTTTATAGAATTATCATTTTTTTAAGATAGAGGTGTTTTATTAGGATCTTTAATTTAGACAATTAAAGAAAAGAAAATGGAGGTTAAAGAAATGAAGAATAGGATGGGGAAAAAAGGTGTATCGCCGATAATTGCTGTTGTACTGCTGATAGCAATTGTAGTAGGACTAGGAGCAGTGCTGATGACCATATCCCGGAATTTTATGAAGGATTCTGAAGAGAATATAGATGTAAAGACAGAGATTATGAAATGCGACACAGATGTCCAGATTAATTTTGTTGAGACTGATATGGGATTTAAAGTAGTTGAGACCCCAGATGGCACATACACAGTTACTGTTGAAGCAGGCCCTTATATAAATGTTGATACTTTGATCTTGACTGCGATTGGAGAAGATACAGGAGAAGATGAAACCACTGCAGATGCATTAGGAAAAGGTAAGATTGATACATTTACATTTACACCAGACCCTGCAGTGCTAGATCCAACAACAATAAAAGTAGTTCCAACTTTCAAAGGAGAAGCAGGTAATACAATTATTTGCCCTCAAGCTGGAATAGAAGCTGTTGGTGCTGACCTATCACTTGTACCATAAAGATTTGCTTAGCAAATTTTTATGGCACCAAGAATCTCAAAGATTCTTGAGCAAGCCAAAACCAGAGGTTTTTGGCATGCTAAAACTGAAAAATATTTTTTTTTTAATAATTTGATTTGATCAACTGCCCTCTTTCTTTGGAAAGAGATAGAGGTGTTTTGATCGAATTTTTGATGAGATTAAATTAATAGTGTTTGATTAGAATAAATAGGTAAGATTAGATTAATAAAATATATTAATGATAAAATGAAATGATAAAATGAGAAAAAAAGCACAAATATGGATATCAGCAGTCCTGTACATTCTGATAGTGTCTGTTGCTATGGTCCTTATATTGCAAGCAGGCCTCCCTCTGTTGAACAATATGAGAGACAGGGCTTCTTATACAAGAGCTAAGGACACTATGGTTGGCATTGACAAGCAGATAATTGATGTTGCTTCTGAAGGCGAGGGTAGCCAGAGGATTATCCCTATTGAGATAAAACAGGGAGAGCTCATCTTTGATGATGACAACAATAATATGAGATGGCAATTATCAACAAAAACAAAAGTGATTGAGCCAAGGTCAAAGATTGAGCTTGGGAATATTGATGTCTTCACAAATGTTGATGTCAATACATTGGATGCAGTTGAATGTTTTCCAGATTCAGAAACAGAATGTTATCTGCTTGAGAATTCAAGAATAAGAGTCAAATTATTGAAAGTATTGCAAGGAGACCCAAAGACAAGCACAAGCACAGAAGAACTCATCCAGGAGATTGAATTCATTGATTCTGGTGAAAAAATGACAGATAATATTGAGTTTGGTGTCAATGGAGCAGGTAATAGCGGAAAATGGTACACAGAACTGAGCCCTTCTGGCAACAACACAGACATTGACAAGGCATCTGTAACACTCCATATGATTGACACAGGAACAACACCTAAAAAATATGACTTGAAGATAACTCTTGAGAGTGAGGCTGATTTCATAAAGACAGAGCTTAATGTCATTGAATACTAAATAATAAAAACTAAATAAATTTACAAGAGAAAAAATGAATTTTAATATTTTTAGAAAAAAAGAGAAGATAGATCCTGCTCAAATTGATGAGCTTAAGACATCTTTTTTCATAGATCTTCGTCCTAGGATTGTGAAGCTCCCTGATTTTAAGGAAAAAGAGAAGATCAATGTGAGGTATCCTTTGATTATCCCTTATGCCTCTGCCCATATATATTGGGATTCAGAATTAAATGAGCTCATCTATGAGGTTGAAGAACCAATCCTTGATGATACTGAGAAAGAGCTTCTGAAACTGATCCAGCTCGGCTTGGAAGAGATGATCAATGTCAGCTTTGTAAAGACAAAAAAGATACAGTATCTGATAAGATATCTTGAGAGGAATGTCCAGAGCATAATCCTTGAGCTTGGTGCCAAGATATCCAAGAGGACTTATCAGAAGATCATGTATTATATATACAGGAATTCTATGGGCCTTAATGAGATTGAGCCTTTGATGAATGACTATTATATTGAAGATATTGAATGCAATGGGACTAAAGTCCCCTTGTATATTGTCCACAGGAAATATGAGAATATCAGGACAAATGTTTTGTTCCATTCAAGCCATGACCTGATTGATTTTGTCGAGAAGATTGCGCAAAAGACAGGCAGGTATGTATCTTATGCAAAACCTCTGCTTGACGGAACTCTGCCTGACGGAAGCAGGGTCAATGCCACATATACTGCAGATATCACTACTCGAGGTCCTACATTTACGATAAGGAAGTTTACAAAAGAGCCTTGGACACCTATCCATCTCATCAAGTTCAATACTGTAAGTGCAGAAGTTTTTGCCTATCTCTGGCTTGCTATTGAGAACAAGTTCAATGTCATCACTATTGGTGAGACTGGCAGCGGTAAGACAACTATGATGAATTCTATTGTCCATTTCATTCCTCCTGAAGCCAGGATCTGCAGTATTGAGGATACTAGGGAATTGAACCTTGCCCATGAGAACTGGCTTCCAGCTGTCACAAGGTCTGGATTTGGGATTCCAAACTTAGTCGGAGGACAGTATGGAGAAGTCACCTTATTTGATCTATTGAGAGAGACTTTCAGGCAGAATCCTGATTATGTAATTGTCGGCGAAGTCCGTGGTGAGGAGACTTATGTCCTATTTCAGGGAATGGCATCTGGCCATCCTAGTTTCAGCACATTTCACGCAGCTTCAATCCCTTCACTGGTCAGGAGGTTAGCTACTCCACCTATTAACCTTTCTCCGTCTCTGATTGAGAGCATGAATATAGTATGCGTGCTCAAGCATATAAAGACTGCTAATAGGAGTGTAAGGAGGCTTAAGCAGATTGATGAGATCCTCAAGGTCAAGTCAGGAAGCTCAGGTGATATCGAGACCAATGTTTTGTTTGAATGGAACCCTTCGAAAGACCTGATTGAGAAAAATGGAGAATCAACTATCTTTGACAAGATTGCAAAGAACAATGGAACCACAGTAGAGAAAGTTAAGGCAGAATGGAAAATAAGGACAAAAGTTCTCCTCATGATGGTCAAGAACAATATCACTGATTTCAAAGAGGTCAATAAGCTGATAAATGAATATTATAAAGAGCCTAAACAAGTGATGAAAAGGTTTAATATTAAATAAGAAGTTAAAACAAGATGAATATATCCCACATTGAATCAATAAAGAACTCAGCATTAAAGATGAAATCTATAAATAGTCTCATGGAAGAACTTAAGACAGTCTCTCCTTCAAGCAGCCAGGAAGCTGACTCACTGATTTCAAAATTAAGGGTAGGCAAGCAGGAGATCCTGAAGCTTACATTTGAAATTAAGAAAGAAATAAGAGAGCTAGAGAGAAAATTAGCTTAAAATGTCCCAAAATGTGCAAGAATATTGTGAAAAAATCCTTGAATTGGCAAGGGAGATTGAAGCTATTTCTAAATATCAAGAGGAGTTCAATACCAAGTTAAAGAACCTTGACTCTTTCTATCAATCTAAGAAGTTTGGATATTTCAAATACAAGAGATTATATGATCATCTGCTGAAGGAAAAGACACATGAAGAATGGAATGAATATTATTCAATCCAGATTGTCCAAAGCTTAAAAAGCATTGACTACATCAATTCTAAGATTTTCTTTGAGATCTATGAGGAAAAGATTGATATGACTGCTCCTATGATCTCAAGACCTGAGCCTATTGAAGAGCCGCCAAGACCAGACCTAAAATTTTCTCCATCACCAAAAGAAAGATTCAGGAAAGAACCTTCTGAAGAGGGAACAAGACAAATAAAAGTAACAGAACAGCCATGGGAAACGCCTTTTGATGAGGATAGCGCAAGAGGTTTTAGACCAGCAAGTCATGGGGTTTCAGGATTCTTTAGTTCAATAATTGGAGGTATAAAGTCAGTTTTTAGTCCAAGACATTCAGAGCAGAAGATATCATCAAAACAAAAGGTTGTCCACCTAAAAGAATCTCCAGTTGAGTACCCTCCTTCCTCATATGGAAGAGAAGAAGTTGATAGACGTAAAAGTATTGGCAGAGAAACAAAGAAACCTAAGGAAAAGGAGATAATTAAGGAAACACATTTTGAGGTTGAAGAATTCGCACCATCTTATTGGGATAATTTCAAGAGAGTCTTAGTCAAGAAAAAAGAGCCTTTTGTCCTTCAGAAATCTGATCAGAAGATACCAAAGACAAGAGTGTTTGAGCCAAAACCAAGGATTGCAAAGCAATACATGGATGAGCAAGAGGTCAGCCCTGTCCCTGGCAGGAGAGTCAAGTTCATTGTTAAGTTAAGATCTATATTTACAGGCAAGAAACCCACGCTTTTTGAGGATATTGTTGGAGAAGAAAAAAGCATTGGTGATAAAGAAGGAAAAGTCAAGCTTGCACAACCTATCAAGTTCAGCCTGTTTAAGCATATCTTAAGATCATTGAGTTTCAGGGATTCTCCAATTTACAAGAAAAAGAAACTTATTGAGAAAGATCTTAGGTTCAGGTTTCTCAGGACTGGAAACTATATG
The DNA here is from genome assembly GCA_043810355.1 of Candidatus Woesearchaeota archaeon. GTDB lineage: Archaea > Nanobdellota > Nanobdellia > Woesearchaeales > JAGVYU01 > JAZDHV01. Next base: position 5,269 of record JBDROB010000001.1, on the reverse strand, counting down.
GATGTTGAAAAGACTCCTCATATCAGCAGTGATATGCTGAAAAAAGAGGCTGAGAGGATTCATAAGATTCTTACAAAACAGAAAGCACTTAAGCTTTACAAGCCGACACTTATAGGCATAATTTCAAACCTTACAGTCAGGGAGATTAGCTATGCATTGATTGATCTATTCCCTGATATTTTCAGGAATTTATACAACAATATGAGATCATCAAATACAAAGATCCTTTCAAATACTTATGTGAATATTATGGTATTCTCCACTTTAGTGACTCCATTGATTGGATTATTCCTTTTCCCTCCTCTTTTTTTTATGCAGGGAAACCCAATCTCTCTTGTCATTGTCAAATCCATTTTCATGAGCATTATTGTAGGTATTACAACCTTTTTAACATTCTATTATTATCCGACTATGAAGACCAAAGAGAGGCAGAGGAATATTAACACAAATCTTCCTTTTGCAGTCAATCATATGTCAGCTGTTTCGTCTAGCAGTGTGCCTCCAACTGCACTATTCAAGCTGATATCCTCATCGCATGAATATGGAGAGATTTGTATTGAATCTGAGAAGATCAATCAGTTTATATCAATATTTGGCTATGATCTGATCACTGCTATCAGGTCAGTCGCAGAGACAACTCCAAGCAAGGCTTTCAAAGAATTCCTTGAGGGGATCATATCAACAATTGAGTCTGGAGGCAATCTTGATGAATATCTTAGCGATAAATCAAAGGAATCCCTGCTTAACTATGAGATTGAAAGGCAGAAATACACAGAGACAATATCAGCTTTCTCTGATGTCTATACTGGAATATTGATTGCAGCCCCATTGTTTTTCGTTGCTGCACTTTCACTCATCAGCATTTTAGGTGGTGAAATAGGTGGAGTTTCAGTCGATACGATAATCGGGATGGGCACCTATATTGTAATACCTCTGCTAAATATAATATTCATTGTGTTTTTGGAGGTGTCTCAGCCTGAGTCATAGTATTGGTATCAGGCTATGATCCGATAAATATTAAAGATCCAAAAAAATCTAAAGATTAAGAAAATCAGACCAAATCCAAAAAACATCACAAACCACAAACAAGAAAAGAGAATAAGATGGTAATAAGAACAAGATTAAGGCATATGGTAGCAATTTTCATAGCTTTGATCCTAATATTTGTTGATATAAAATTTTTTATGGATAGTATCTGGTGGATTCCCCTTCTTGCAATTTCTATCTCTCTCGCATGGATCCAGTATTGGTTTGATTTCTTCAAGGAGAACAACAAGCAGAGGCAGATTGCAGACAGGTTCCCTGAATTTGTCAGAAACTTGGTAGGTGTTGTCAAGTCTGGCATGCCAATTGCAAAGGCTATCCAGCATGTTGCTGAGACAGATTATGGATATTTAACACCTTATATAAGAAAGCTATCTTATAAGATAGAATGGGGAATACCTGTGCATAAGGCTCTTTTGAGTTTTGCAGAATCTACTGAAAACAATATCATAAAAAGGGCGATTTCTACTGTGATAGAAGCAGAGTTATCTGGAGGAAATCTTGAGGATGTTCTGGACTCAATCACAGATTCATTATTCTCAATTAAAAAGATCAAGGATAAGAGAAAAGCGGCTATGCATACTCAAATAGTCCAGAATTATATTATTTTCTTTGTTTTCTTAGGAGTAATGATAGTGATCCAGAACATGCTTATTCCTTATATTCTTGAACTGCAGCAAGGGACTTCAATTACAGGAGAGGGATTGACAGCTACACAAGGTTCTAGTCTTGCTCAGGAAGTGGATATCAACTATGGGTCTATCTCAGGATTTGTGGTTTCAATGAGTTCTTGGTTTGTCAGCATTCATGGCATTTTTCTCATGTTAGCCTTGATTCAAGGCCTGTTTGCAGGGCTTGTGATTGGAAAGCTCAGCGAAGGAGCTATGAAGCTAGGTATCAAACATAGTTTTATACTTATGTCAGCTGCATTCTTTGCCATGACCTTTGCCCAGGGATTAGCATGATAAAAGGAAGAGAGAAACACAAAGAGAAGCATAGAAAAAAACAAAGAGGACTAATTGGTCTTTTGATATTAATCCTAGTCCTGCTCACAATAAATTTATTCTCCACAAATAATCCTGATATTGAGCTAGGTAAAAAACTGATTGGTATTATTATTATTGCTGTGATACTCTATAGATTCAATCTTGCATTGATATTATTTGGGGGGAAGAATAAGGATATAATCACAAAGCATTTCTTTGGTTTGAATAAGAAGGATATTGATATCCTTATCCTGTTCAGTTATTTTTCTCTTTTTCTTAAGGATATAATTTATTTTTTAACAATTCCTTTGAAAGATTTTAACTTAACAAGGCCTTTCATAGAATTCATCTTCAATAACCGCTATCTGATACAGCAGATTTCATTTATTGTAGGTGGATTATCAGTGATAATCCTTTCATTGTATTTAGCGATATATTGTAGAATAAGCAGTGAAAGTTTCCTTTCAATAATCCATAAAAAAGGCATAAAAAATGATGATGGATCCAAGAATAATAAAAAAAAGAATAATAAGAACCAGTATAATATAAACAAGAATAATAATCAAAAAATCGATCTCACCAGTATTGTCAAGAGATTCCTGTCTATCTATTTTATTCTAATTGCCTTTTTCCTGATTGTTTTTAATTTTATGATGAAATGGCTTGTCATCCTTATTGAGATCCCATTCCTTTTGACTTTAGTCTCATTATTTTCAATGATAATACTCTTTTATCTTTTGGCAATAGATAAAAATAAGATAAAAGTGAATAAAACTGCTAAAAAGAATGTATTAGTCAGATTTTTATTTCATCTATCAGTCCATATAAATGATTTTATCACCAAGCTTGTCTCTCTTTTCAAGGATAAGAGGAAAGTGCACCTTGCCATTGTTATTTTGATACTAGTCCACATATTTACAGATATGATAATTTTCATCATACCTTATACAACTGGTTCTGTTGATATCCTTTACTTTAATTCACTTGATCCTGAGACGCATCAGCCTCTTGCCAACCTTCTGATCGAGGACATTTCAGCTTTTGCAGGCAATAACCTTGATATCATCTCAATCATTGCAGGATATCTGTTCAATATTTATGCATTGTTGATCCTGGTCTTGAGTCCATTTATTTTGTGGTATAAAATGTTTAAAAAAAGGAATCTTTCAATAAATCCACTTATCCTAAGTCTTTTTTTGGCATCCCTATTTGTGTTAGTCCTTAATCCAATTTTTAGTATAGGATTCTTTGATATCAACAACGGCATTGTTGGAGTAGATCTCATGACAAATAACATTTCTGATAATGGCTTGATCTATCTTCCTCTAACAATCATTCTGGCCTTATTGATATGCACTTCTGTCTTTTTCCTCTTGAAGAACAAGACTATTGATAAGATAATGATTGGAGTCTCTTTGTTCATAATTGACTTTGTCATTGGACTGTATATCTTTTTTTATTTTAGCAGTGTCATTGCTGTATTCCCAAGGACTTTCTTTTTATTGTTCTCGCAGGGGAATTATTGGAATTATTTTATCTCATTCCATTTCCTATTGTTCATCATCATCCTGTTAATATTTTACCTATCCTCATATTTTTCATACATTTATGAGACATCCCTCGAATACAAGCATATCCATCTTAAGAATATATAATTTATCCAATATTGAATTTTTTCCTTCTAAAATTATTTTTCAGTTTTTACAACAAGTTTTAAATATAGAATAAAACTATTCATTTCCATGGGCCTATGGTGTAATGGATACTTGGCACAAGCAAACCGCTATGCCAAAGCCAGAAAGCACAAGCGGCTTCGGCTCAAACCTCTTAAAGTTTGGGAAGATACCGCTTAATCGGGGTTCGAATCCCCGTAGGCCCATACTTTTATTTTATTACTTTAATCACTTCTTTCTTTCTCTGTCTCTCAATCTCCATATTAGAAGCATTTCTTATTAGAAAATCATAGAGTTCAACAATTTTTTTCATATCTTTATTATTTTGATTTAATTTATACAATTGAATATTGCCTATCTTTCTAGTTAGAATAATTATTTTACTATCTAACAAACCATCAAGTAATCTATAAAATGTTGCTCTTCCAATGCCAGCCTGTTCAGCAATGTCTGATTTGCTGTAATCAAGCTCTCTTCCTGTAATGAGCATGTCTAAAACTCTTATCTTTGGAGAATCTCCAAAAAATTTTACAAATATTGTGTTTTCCATGGATTATGAAATAATCACAACTAATATTTAAATGTTTTGTTTTGAAACAGTGATGTATCAAAATGAGACATTCACAATTGAAAAATTTTCGAAAATTATTGGATTAATAATATTAAGGAGTGATAACTCCATATAGTATGAACAAAATTGACATCCAGAAATTTTTCATAAGAAAACTTATGAATTTTTCACCCCCAAAATGGGGAGCTTCCCATACAGAAGAGAGAAATATTTTCAAAGGTCTTCCTAAACATTTAATAGGAAGAAAAGAAACAAAACAAGCCTTGATTGAATTATATAAGCTTGAGATGATTAAAAAATACAAGAAAACTAATGAAATTCACATTTCGTTAAATATTGAAAAAAAGAAAGAAATTGATCAAATTCTAAATGACTAATATTTAGGAATCCATCCATCGCAGCAAGGCCCTTTTTTCCAATACCACACATTATATCTGTCATCTTCAGGGCATGCATTGCTCTTCTTGTAATAATATGTCTTTGGCCCTGGCCTTTCTTCACAATCTGTCTTAGTCGAATAATATATAGTCTTAAACCTCTCTGATTGTGGGCAGTCTTTGTTCTTTTTCCAATAGACTACATCATCATCTTCCTCTTGAGGGCAAGTCTTGGATTTCTTGTAATACACAGTCTCATAATCATCTTCTTCTGGGCATTCAGCAGTTTTCTTGTAATGTGTCACTTCAAACCCAGAGCAGGCTCTCACGACCTGGACTTCTTGTTCCATTCTCGGCTCAACCTGGTAATTATATTTGCCGTCTGTCCATCCAGTCTTTACCCAGCTGGCAGAGACTGATAAAGCAGAGAAAGCTCCTATAACCATCATAATAGCTAAAATAAGATATATTTTTTTCATAAATATCCCCTCGTTTAATATAGTAAACTCCTTTTCTTGATTTATCTTTATTTCAGTAGTTATGAAAATGATATAAAAGCATTTATATCCTGCATTAAATCTTATTTATTAATCATATTCTATTATATGATTTTATTAT